>JAGGWF010000019.1 GCA_021157685.1 Planctomycetota bacterium
CAAAGAAGATATTGTCGTATCCACGGCCGGACACCGTCAAATCTCTGGGTTCTCCGGCTCCCATGGTCAGGCAAATACCATCGAACATCTTTCCCAGATAGTGTGCGGAAATATCAACGCCCACATTTACGCCCATTTGGAACTGAACACCTTCCTGCTTCAGTTGTTCAAGGCGTCGGTCAATAACCCATTTTTCAAGTTTGAAATCCGGAATCCCGTAGCGTAACAGGCCGCCGGGTTTTTCATCTTTTTCAAAAACGACGACTTCATGTCCCGCACGGGCAAGCTCTTGAGCCGCCGCAAGCCCTGCGGGGCCGGAACCGATGACGGCTACCCGCTTTCCGGTTTTCTCACGGGCAGCAATCGGAGGAATCCAACCCTCAGTGAAGCCGCGTTCGACAATTTGATACTCAATATGGCGAATCAGTACCGGTTGGTCATTGATTGCTAGTGTACACGCTGCTTCACAGGGAGCCGGGCAAACGCGCCCGGTAATTTCAGGAAAGTTATTTGTCGAATGAAGATTTTCGCACGCCTCTTTCCATTTTCCCCGGTAAATCAGATCGTTAAAATCCGGGATCAGGTTTCCGACCGGGCATCCGATACCGTGGCAGAATGGAACGCCGCAGTCTGAGCATCGGGCGGCCTGTTGTCCGATGGCCTCCGGTGTCAGCGGAATTTCGATTTCGTTGTAATCGTTAACGCGTTCGTCGATAGGGCGGTAGGAAGGCGCCTGTCGTTGATAGTCAAGAAAACCTTTTGTTTTAGCCATAGAACACCTCCTCGGTTGCCGGGGTCGTATCTGTGTCCCGATGTTCTTCTGCACGCATTCGTTCCAAGGCCTTACGGTAATCGATGGGGATGACTTTAACAAATCGTCCAACCATATCCGGCCAGGCATCCAGGATTCGTCGTGCGCGAGAACTTCGGGTTAATTTCTCATGTTTCTGAATGAGGATATACAGCAGTTCTTTGTCGTCTTCTTTCCAGACACTCTCCAGATCCACCATATCGAGATTACATAATGTATCGAACAGTTGATGCTCATCAAGGATATAAGCAATTCCACCGCTCATGCCCGCTGCGAAGTTACAACCGGTTTGGCCTAAAACGACGACCCGTCCGCCGGTCATATACTCACACCCGTGGTCGCCAACACCTTCGACGACCGCTGTGGCGCCGCTGTTGCGAACACAGAATCGCTCGCCAGCCATGCCATTGATAAAGGCCTCACCGCGAGTGGCGCCATAGAGCAGGGTGTTGCCGACGATGATATTTTCATGGGCCAGGAAGGGCGATCCGGGCGGCGTTTCCACGATAATTTTGCCGCCACTGAGTCCTTTGCCAAGATAGTCGTTACTGTCACCGATCAACTTTAGGGTTACGCCCTGTGTCAGGAAAGCGCCAAAACTTTGACCTGCGGAGCCGGTAAACTCAATTTTAAGGGTGTCATCAGAAAGTCCGTCAGGCCCAAATTTTTTGACCAGACGGTTGCTCAAGATCGTCCCAATGGTGCGGTCGGTATTCTTGATCGGCATTTTTAATTCTGTCTTTTTCCCTTCTTCGACGGTTGCTTTTGCTTCTTTGATGATGGTCCAGTCCAAATGCTCTTTTAAGGGATTGGCCTGTGCTTTGGAGTTGAATAACTCGCTGGGGTCTTCAACTTTGGGCTGGTGGAAAATCATCGAATAATCCAGGCCTTTGGCTTTGTAATGATCAATCGCATCCTGCATATAAAGCATGTCAACGCGGCCGACCATTTCATTGATCGTTCGGAAACCAAGCTGTGCCATTAACTGCCTGGCCTCTTCGGCGACGAATGTCATATAGTTGATGATATTTTCCGGCTTGCCTGCAAATCGTTTTCTCAATTCGGGATCCTGTGTCGCGATGCCGTAGGTACAAGCGCCTTCGTGGCACTTACGTAGAAGGACGCACCCAAGGCAGACCAGTATGGCGGTTCCGAAGCCGAACTGCTCGGCTCCAAGCAGGGCGGCGATGACCACATTCCGTCCGGTGCGAAGCTGTCCGTCTGTTTGAACACGGATGCGGTTCCGCAGTTTATTCATAACCAGCACCTGTTGCGTTTCGGCCAGACCCACTTCCCACGGACAACCGGCATGTTTGATGGACGACTGTGGGCTGGCGCCGGTGCCGCCGTCAAAGCCGCTGATGAGAACCTCATCGGCATTTCCCTTGGCAACCCCAGCGGCAATGATTCCCACACCGACTTCCGAGACCAGCTTAACCGACACCTTGGCTTCAGGATTGGCACATTTCAGGTCGAAGATCAATTGTGCCAAATCCTCAATAGAGTAAATATCATGGTGCGGCGGCGGTGATATCAGGGTAACACCCGGTGTTGAGTATCGCATGGTTGCGATTTCCTGACTGACTTTTTTTCCGGGCAGTTGACCACCCTCACCGGGCTTGGCGCCTTGTGCCATCTTGATCTGTATTTCTTTGCCTTTAGACAGATATTCAATGGTTACACCAAATCGTCCGCTGGCAACCTGTTTAATGGCACTGTTTTTGGAATCGCCATTAGGTTCTAAGATGTAGCGTGCGGGATCTTCCCCGCCTTCGCCGGTGTTGCTCATTCCGCCGATACGGTTCATCGCGATGGCCATACACTCGTGGGCCTCTTTACTGATCGAGCCGTAACTCATCGCACCGGTGCAGAACCGTTTAACGATTTCGCTGGTGGGTTCAACCTCTTCCAGCGGAATTGATTTGCTATCTTTGAACTTAAACAATCCTCTGAGTGTATACAGGGCCTTATTCTGATCGTTGACGGCCTTGGAGAAATCGCCAAACGCTTTGGGGTCATTATGGAACACCGCATGCTGCATTCGGCTGATGGTTGTTGGGTTCCAGAGATGCCGTTCACCGTCCAGGCGATAGGCATAGTCACCGCCAAAATCCAATTCGAGTGAACCTAACTTTTGTGGTCCATAGGCCATGTCATGCCGCTTTTGAATGTCTGCGGCGATTTGTTCCAGACCAATACCTCCGATTCGTGAACTGGTTCCGGTAAAGTATTTGTCAATAACGCTCTTGTTAATACCGATTGCTTCAAATAACTGAGCGTTGAAATAGCTGCGGAGTGTCGAAATCCCCATTTTACTCATTGTTTTCAAGATACCTTTTTTGATGGCGGCGATGTAGTTACTCGCAATTTGCGATGCTTCCATCTCACGCGGCAGATCATCCTGTTCCTGCAGGTGGCAAAGTGCTTCAAAAACGATATAAGGATTTACAGCGTTGGCTCCAAAACCGCACAACAGGCAGAAATGCTGTACTTCCCGTGCTTCCCCTGTTTCAAGAACCAGACCTGCTTCACCTCGCAGGCCTTTTTTAATTAAAGCGTGGTGTATGGCCGAAACCGCTAATAGTGCCGGGATGGGCGCCTTGTTTTCATCGGCTGTTTTATCGCTGATAATGATCAGAGAGGCATCTTCTTGAAGGATGGCCTGTTCAGCATCTGTGATCAGTTGTTCAATGGCCTTTTCAAGCCAAAGTGTCGGGTTATCCTGATCCAGCGTGAAAACCGAATGAATGGTTCGAACTTTGTAATCGTTACGGCTTACATGCCGCAAGCGAGTCATATCTTCATTGGTCAACACCGGGTGCGGAAGCTTGAGTTGTTTGCAATGCTCGGGTGTTTCATCAAGGATATTCAGCTTTTTACCAACAAAGCTCATCAAGCTCATAACCAATCCCTCACGCAACGGGTCAATTGGCGGATTGGTAACCTGAGCGAACAATTGCTTGAAATAATCATACAGCAACCTCGGGCGGTCGCTCAGAACGGCGAGGGGGTTATCGGCGCCCATTGAGCCGATGGGCTCCTGCCCATTGATTGCCATGGGCTTTAAAAGAACCTGCAATTCCTCACGGGTAAATCCAAACGACCGCATCCGTTTTGTCAGCGTGTCAGGGTCCCCGTGCTCCAGTAGCGGTGTTTCGAACATCCCTTTCAGTTCGATCCGGTTTTCATTCAGCCAGCGGCGATAGGGCTTTTGCCGTGAAACCTTACCCTTGATCTCATTGTCTGTAATAATGCGTCCTTCTTCGGTATCCACCAAGAACATTTTTCCCGGTTGAAGGCGGCCTTTGGAGCGGATTTTTTCCGGCGGAAATTCTACAACCCCGGTTTCGCTGGCCATGATAGCGACGCCATCGGTCGTGATGGTGTAGCGGTTGGGCCGCAAGCCGTTCCGGTCAAGCGTTCCGCCCAAAAACCGGCCGTCTGTAAAGACCATGGCTGCCGGACCGTCCCAGGGTTCCATGATTGAAGCATGGTATTCATAGAAAGAGCGTTTATCGGTGCTGATATGATATTTAGCACCGAATGCTTCCGGGATCATCGTCATCAGCGAATGCGGCATACTGCGTCCGGCTTGATTCAGCAACTCCAGCATATTGTCAAAGCAGGCTGAGTCACTGGCTCCGGGCGTCAGAACCGGAAGCAGATCGCTCAGGTCATCGCCGAGCACAGCGCATTCCATCCGTTTCTCACGCATCTGCATACAATTGCGGTTTCCGCTGAGCGTATTGATCTCGCCATTATGAGCGATGCAGCGGAACGGTTGGGCCAATTGCCAACTCGGAAATGTGTTTGTGCTGTATCGCTGATGCACGATTGCCAGGGCGGACGCAAATCGCTTGTCGTTGAGATCAGAATAATAGGCAAACAGTTGCCACGCCATAAACATCCCCTTGTAACACATCGTTTTACATGAAAGGGAGCTTATGTAGAAATCATCCGCTGTTTCGCTGCTGGTTTTACTGACCAGTTGTTCTGCTCGCTTGCGTGCCAGAAATAGTTTGCGTTCCAGATCTTGTTTGTTCAGGCCGCAGCCATCTACAAAAACTTGCTGAACGAACGGCTCTGCAGACAGGGCTATTTCACCCAGGCAGTCCCGTGAAATCGGCACATCTCGCCAGCCGATGATTTTCATTCCGTAATGAGTGATTGCCTTCTCCAGCAACGCGTCGCATTCTTTACGCAGTTTCGCATCTTTAGAGCTGAACACCATACCGACTCCATAGTAACCGGGGTCAGGCAGCTTAATTTTAATTTTTTTTGCTTCTGCTTTCAGGAAATCATGGGGAATCTGACAGAGAATACCGGCGCCGTCGCCGGTAACATTGTCAGCACCGGCGGCCCCGCGATGGTGCAGATTTAACAGAACTCTCTTGGCGTACTGAATAATGGAATGGTCTTTCTTGCCGGAAATATTGACAACAGCGCCGATCCCACAGGCGTCATGCTCTCGTCTGGCTTCATACAAACCTTGATCTTTTGGCATTAATGACATTATTTTCCCTAACGGCTGTTATTTCTGCTTACGGTTACTTCCCCAAAGCCCCCCCCCAAGCATATCGATTTAATAATTTTCACGCTAAACAGTATACCATAAAGGCATGTTATTGTTCAATCTGTTTTGCTTATAAAGAGCTAATAATTACTATAAGAATCCCTAACAAGACAGATACGCAAAAACTCTGCCGGATAAAACATCCTCCGGCAGAGTCTATATCAGTAATTTAGGTAGGTGGTCGTATTATCTGAGAAAGAGCATCTCAGCATAACTTGGTAGCGGCCACAGATCAGCATCGACCAGTTCTTCCAGTGCATCGGCCGCCTGGCGAACATCGCCCATGGCTGGGATGACCGTATCACGATAAGCGCGGGCCTGCATATTGGGTTTGCTGATCGACTGAGCTTTGTCCACAGCGACCTCCAGAGTTTCAATTCCCGTATCCAGCTCATCAATCAGACCGCATACTTTTTCAAGCATCCTTTGCATTGAGCCGCAGAGGACTCCGGTATCAGCGACGATACTCATTGACGAAGCCAGCCGACCGGAATATTCGACACAAGCGGGCATGATCTGTCGCTTGGCAATATTTAGCATTGTCAGGCCTTCAATGTTGATGCTTCCGCTATATCCTTCAAGCAGTATCTCGGTCCGTGCGTACAGTTCCTGTTTGGTCAATACCTTATGTTTTTTGAATAAGGCAACATGCTCTTTTTCCGTGATGGTTTCGAGTGATTCGACCGTTGAACGAATGTTCGGCAGACCGCGTTTTTCCGCTTCGATAACCCAGGCATCGGAGTAGTTGTCGCCATTGAAAACAACGCGTTGATGATCGGTGGCGATTTTTTTAAGAAGTTTTTGTGTTTCTTTGCGGACATCCTTTGCTTTTTCCAATGTACCGGCGATTTCGCTCAGCACATCGGCAACAATCGTATTAATGACAAAGCTGGGTCCAGAACAGGACTGAGTTGAACCAACCATTCGGAACTCAAATCGGTTGCCGGTAAAGGCAAATGGAGAGGTCCTGTTACGGTCGGTACAGTCTTTCGGAAGCGGCGGCAGGGTCGAGATACCGAGCTTCAGTTCGCCACCTTTTCTGGACGATTTGGCGCCGTCGGCAGACAGTTGTTCGAGGATGTCGTTCAATTGGTCGCCCAAAAAGATCGAAACAATGGCTGGCGGGGCTTCATTGGCGCCGAGGCGATGTTCATTGCCGGTGTTAGCGACCGAGGCACGCAGCAGTTTGGCATACTTATCAACCGCACGAATGACTGCACATAGGAATACGAGAAAGACCATGTTCTCATGGGGCGTACTGCCCGGGTCGAGCAGATTAATGCCGGTGTCGGTTACCATCGACCAGTTGTTGTGCTTGCCGGAGCCGTTGACCCCAGCGAAGGGTTTTTCATTAAGCAGGCAGACGAAATCATGCCGCAGTGCGACTTTTTCCAGCGTCTCCATCGTGAGTTGGTTGTGATCCGTGGCGACATTGACCGTTGCGAAAACCGGTGCGAGTTCATACTGTGCGGGAGAGACCTCATTGTGCTGGGTCTTTGCAGAAACACCCAGTTTCCACAGTTCCGTATTGACATTGTTCATATACGCCGCAATGCGTTCATGCAGTGTTCCGAAGTAGTGATCGTCCATTTCCTGGCCGCGAGGAGACGGGGCGCCGAACAAGGTTCGGCCTGTCAGGACCAGGTCCATCCGTTTCTCAAAAAATCCCCGGTCAATCAGGAAATATTCCTGTTCGGGTCCCAGCGTGGAAATAACGCTTTGCACATCAGATTCACCCAGCGCTGTCAAAACGCGGACGGCCTGTTTGCTGAGTGCTTCCATCGAACGCAGCAGGGGAGTTTTTTTATCAAGTGCTTCACCGGTGTACGAGCAGAAGGCACATGGAATGTAAAGTGTCTTGCCCTTGACAAAAACAGGTGATGTGCAATCCCATGCCGTATAGCCGCGTGCTTCAAAGGTCGCACGCAGTCCGCCGGACGGAAATGATGAAGCGTCGGGTTCGCCCTGAACCAGCAGTTTGCCGCTGAACTCCATAATGGTTTTGCCGTCCGGTGTGGGTGAAATAAAGGAATCATGTTTTTCGGCCGTCAGCCCGGTCATGGGTTGGAACCAGTGGCAAAAATGAGTGGCCCCTTTTTCCAGTGCCCAGTCTTTCATTGCGTTGGCCATAACATCTGCAATGCTGATTGTGAAATCACCTCGTCCCTGACGAATCGTAACAAATCGTTTGTAAATGTTTTTTGGCAGTCGTTGCCGCATAACCGCATCGTTAAAAACATTGATGCCGAATATGTCCGTTATTTGGCCTTGCTCGTTCTTCATGACTTCTCCTATTTCAGTAAAGGGGTTAAGAACCATATTTAATTAGGAAGCCCGTTAGCAACGCGGGCAAAAACATTCTATAGCCGGATCATTTAATTTCAAGTATTCATCGTCAGGTATTTAAAAGAATACACGATGGGACAACTTCTGTAGCACTATTACTGTGCCGTAATAGTGCTACGACAGTTTATGTACAAAAGCAAAAGACATACCACCTGTTATTGAATAATAGAATGTTCCATATTTGTATTGTTAATAGAGAGTTATATCTTCCTGAGGTGTCAATGAGACCGGCTGAGAAGCTACATTATTGTAGCTTGTTGCGTTATGTGATTGCAATTTTGTATCTTTTTTGCACGAATTCATCATAAGGGGGGGTATCCACTTAACGCAAGTCACCGCTACATATTGTGGTTTCCGTCAACAATCTGCCGGTATGGCAATGAAGCTGTCATAACCGCTTGCTGCATAAGACGATAGAATAGCATTCCTCGGGATCCAGATGTGCGTCGATTGAATCGAAAA
>JAGGWF010000250.1 GCA_021157685.1 Planctomycetota bacterium
ATCTCCAACGACCCCACGCTGACACAACCGGCCCACTCGGTTCTTCGCCATGAGATTATCCGCCGCTTCGGCGACAAATTGGGACTGGTCGATGTGGGGTGATATTACTCTCTTCGCCAGAAAGAAGGCAGGAATAAACACAATACAACCATGATCTCTAACCGGCCCAATATCATAAGGAAAGAAAGGAAAAGTTTAGCGGGCGTTGAGAAGAAAGCGAAATTTTCAGTTGCGCCGACGGCGTTCAA
This sequence comes from Planctomycetota bacterium, assembly GCA_021157685.1. Classification (GTDB taxonomy): domain Bacteria; phylum Planctomycetota; class Phycisphaerae; order Sedimentisphaerales; family Anaerohalosphaeraceae; genus 4572-13. The sequence goes on from JAGGWF010000250.1 coordinate 249, forward strand.
TCCGGGGCCGATATTATTTAGTGTAGCGGCGACGGAAGTAAACGCGGTTTCAAGATCAATCCGCTTGCCGTTTTCCACGCAGGAATCATTGTGAAGAACAAGAAGAAACAGCGTTGAGATTAAAAACAGCATCAATACAATCCCCACATAGGCTGTTATATTCCGGCGGACATTCTTGTCCAGTACCTTATCGCCTATTTTTAATGTTCGTACTGCTCGAGGACGAAATACACCGGCTATTTCCATGTAAATGATCTTCACGAAAAGAATGATACGGATCACTTTTATACCGCCGCCCGTTGAGCCGGCGCATCCTCCAACAAACATCAAAAGGAATAAAAGCCAACGCGAAAATTCGGGCCAGGCATTGAAATCAGCTGTACAAAACCCGGTTGTGGTCATGATCGATACGGCCTGAAAACCGCAATCCCGCAGGGCTTTTCCAGGGCCGTAGTCCTCAGGGCCATTAAGAACGACATCGGTTGTTAACAAAGCGATGGCGCCAAGCAACAGTAAAAGATAAATCTGAAATTCCCGGTTTTTAAGCACTTTACGCCAATCGCCGGTCAACAGGATTGCATAAAGATTGAAGCTGGTTCCGGCCAAAAACATAAAAACAATGATCGTTATCTCAAATCCGATATTGTTATACTGTCCAATACTTCCATTGAGCGTGCTGAATCCCCCGGTTGCCATCGTACCGAATGTATGGCACAGTGATTCAAAAAGGTTCATTCCCTGAAACATTAAACAAAGTACCTCGGCGGCAGAAATTACAATATAAATCTTCCATAGCAGCAACGCGGCCGAGCGAACTCTTGGCTTCAGGGATTCGTCTGTGGGGCCGGGTACTTCAGAGACTACCATGTGCTTGGCTCCCGCACCAGCGCCGCCCAGAATCGCGACAAATAACACGACAATCCCCATTCCACCCAGCCAGTGAGTTAAGCTGCGCCAAAAAAGAATGGCACGGGGCAAATCCTCAGGCGCCGGAAAAATGCTTGCACCGGTTGTTGTAAACCCACTGATGCTTTCAAAAACGGCGGCCCCGCAAAGATCGAACCAATGGTCGTAAAAAGGTGAAAGGACGCCGGAAAAAATATAGGGCAGTGCGCCCAGAAACCCGCACAAAAACCAGCCCAAAGAGACCACTGCGACGGCCTCCTTGCGATACATTTTCTTGCCGTCGGTCTTTCTGAAGCTGAGAACAAGACCGATGACGACGCAAACAAAAATGGACAAAAGGAAGGCATATGCGATCTGACCGGAACCTTCCTCGTGCCGATCTATAAATACCCAGATAAGGCTCGTACTCATGCACGCACCGACAAGAGCGATTAGTATCCCAAGCTGTTTGAACATTACCTTGAAATTCAATGGATCTCAATTTCCTTTTGGCGAAGAACGATGAATTCTTCTAAATTTAGGGTTCACCCTCCAAAAAGGCGGGTCAATTTCTTGCTGTCCATTAATTTGCAAATGATCAAAAGAACATCTTTTTCTTTTAACTTCGTATTACCACTCGGAATAATGACCTTTCCATCGCGTTTGATCAATAAAATCAATATATTTTTCGATAAAGGGATGTCTTTCAGTTCAGTTCCTGTCAGGGCTTCATTCCTAAAGTGCAGTTCCATAATTTCTGCTTCTCCGGCGCCCATATCGGCCAGCGAGCGTTCTTTTCCCTTTTTGAGCAGGGTCAGCACTTCTCTTGCCATGATCGCGCGTGGACTGACCGCGTGATCGATCCCAAGATCTTCAATTAAATGCACAAAATCCGGCCGGTGAATCAATACAAGCGTCTTTTTTGCTCCAAGCTTTTTTACCTGTAGCGCACTCATAATATTGATCTCATCATAGGCCGTTGTTGTGATAAAAAAGGCAGCGGTCTCAACATGCTCTTCGATCAATAAATCCAATCGTGTCCCGTCTCCCTGCAAAATGGTTGCAAAGGGCAATTCACTGGCAAGCTTTTCACAACGCGAAACATCCTGTTCAATAATAGTCAACCGAAAATCCTTCGGGTTCAGCCGTCGGGCCAACCCCAAAGCGATGTGTCCGCCTCCGAGAATAACGACTTTCTGACTTTCTGCTTTTTTCCGTTCAAGATGCTTCTGAAATTCGCTGACCGTTTCCGTTTCACCAATAAGAACGACCGCATCTCCTGCCTGCAGGAATGTATCTCCGGCGGGAATAATGAGTTCACTGTTTCGGGTGATACACGCAATTCTCACATCCTTTGGGAAATCCAACTCGCTGAGTTTGTTCTCAATATATTTGGAACGCTCATTAATAATAACCTGTTTCATAACAACCGTTCCCTGCGCAAAGTGTTCAACAGCGAGCGATCCGGGATTTCGTATGAAAGAGGTCATTTCCAAGGCGGCAAACATTTGCGGACTGAACATCTCATCGACGCCAAAATGCGTCTGATATGAAAATCCGGGATCGTTCCGGAAAACAGCATCTTCAATCCTTGCGATTGTTTTTGCTGCTCCCAAATGCCCCGCCACGGATGCGGAAACGAGATTGACTTCCTCGTTCGCCGTCAGTGAGAGAAAAAGGTCACATTTTTCCACCCTTGCTTTTTTTAATACTTCGACCGATGATGCGCTTCCGCAGACAACATTGACATCGAGCGTATTTGACAGTTCTTCCGATTTGGCGGCGTCGGTTTCTATAAGCGTTACATCGTGCGCCTCTTCCGCGACTCTTTCAGCAATGTATGTCCCAACTTCGCCTGCCCCGGCAATGATAACATTCATAAGGCCCTCTAATCTGTCGTTTTTTACTTTATTTTCGGCAGATGATGATACCTGCTGCGATTAAAATAGTCAATAGGCAGGCCAATAGCGGAAAACTAAGGGTGCTATGAGGGGTGAACACGCTCAAAAATAACTGGAAATCCGAGTTGAAAGTGGTTAAATAGACATTTCAGAGAGAAATGGGTGCAAAGTCCCCCTTTTCAAAGATATGTAAATGCATGGAACGGATTATGAAGCTATCTTGTAAGCACAAACAAGTTGAGCATTGGGTCATGGGCTTTAATTTTATAGCGACTGCTGCGGTCATCGCGATTTTTGTGATGTTGTACGGGTTTGACCGGGTAGTTCTGCCTCCGACGGTGCTGCATGTCGCTGAGGTTGTACTCTGCTTTTACTTTTTTGCTGAAAAGATTACCCGTTTTTTCAATGCTGAAAGCAAACGCCAGTTTTTGCGTTTCAACTGGTTTGAGATTCCGTTGTTGCTGGTGCTACTATTGATTGCCGGCGGGGCGGATCGATGGTTTCCGCTGCTGGATCGAGATGTTGTATTCTTACCAGCGGTTTCGTTTTATCTGGTTCTGCAAGTTCTGTCAAAAGTGTGCCTGGGGATGGTGCAGTTTGCTTCAACCGGAAAAAATCCGACGCTGGGCCTGATCATCCTGTTTATTATTCTGATCTGCGCCGGGGCGGGGATGCTGATGCTGCCGAAGGCCCATAATTTAGAGACGATGAGCATTACAGACGCATTCTTTACCGCCACCAGCGCCACCTGCGTAACGGGCCTAATCGTCGTGGACACCGGTAAGGATTTTACGCTGATGGGTCAGACCATCATCCTGATCCTGATTCAGTTGGGTGGTTTGGGTATTGTTGTATTTGGTGCGGTGCTGGCGCTGCTTTTGGGCCAGGCCCTCAGCGTTAAGGAATCGCTGGCGATGCAGGATTTGCTCAGCACCCGGACGCTACGAAATATCAGCATGATGATCGGTTTTGTCTTTCTGGGGACGGTTGTTATTGAAGCGATTGGAGCGGTTTCGCTGATGCCGATGTGGGACACTGTGCCTTCGGTACTGCCGCATCCCGATATGAAATGGTTTTATAGCGTCTTTCATTCGGTTAGCGCTTTTTGCAATGCCGGTTTCAGTTTGTTCAATACCAGCTTAATCGATTACAAAACCTCATTTGGCGTCTATACCGTCATCGCACCGTTGATTATCCTCGGCGGTCTGGGGTTTGGAGTGCTGTATAATCTGACGTATGTTGCAATGGATCGTATGAAGCGTTTTTTCCGCCGCTGGTTCAATCCTGCTTCGGCCTTGACGATGGGGATGCCGAGGCGCATCAGTTTGCAAACCAAGATTGTTTTGTCAGCCAGTTTGATTCTGATCGTTGTGGGAACGATTTTACTGATGTTGTTTGAGCGATGCCCGTCGCAGACAGAACATTGCGGCCAGTTCAGGACGGCCCTGTTTCAGTCGATTACCGCTCGAACGGCGGGCTTTAACACGGTTAATATCGGGGTTCTTTCTGAAGCCAGTAAGATGGTTATGATGCTGTTGATGTTTATCGGCGGTTCACCTGGCTCGACGGCGGGCGGTATCAAGACCGTAACCTTGGCGCTGATCATCATGGTCATCTATGCGACGCTTCGCAAACGCCGCGAGGTGGAACTATTCAAACGATCAGTCCGGTTGGTGGTGGTCGGACGGGCGATCACCGTGATGATGCTGTTTGCGGGACTGCTGATTCTGATGACGATGCTGTTGGTACTCAGCGAGTCTGGCAGGGGGTGGTCGCTACTGGATTTGGCTTTCGAAACAACTTCGGCGCTGGGAACCGTTGGCCTTTCGACTGGCGTAACGCCGACTTTGACAATCTCCGGAAAATGGATTATCATAGCGACCATGCTGATCGGTCGGCTGGGGCCGTTGACGCTGCTGGTGGGATTAACATTTAATCTTAAACCGGCAAGTTATGACTACCCAACCGAACTCCTGATGGTTGGATAATCAAATGAATAATGTCGAATGTATAATGAATAATTCTGGATTCCCACTTTTGCGGGAATGACAAAACGAGGGACGATTATGAAGCGATTTGCAGTCATCGGTTTAGGGCGGTTTGGAAAAAAATTGGCGATTGCGCTGGCAATGAGCGGTGCCGAGGTCATTGCGATTGATAAGGATCGTACGATCATCGAAGATATTCGCGATCAGGTTACACTTGCGGTGCGGTTGGACAGCACCGATGAAGATGCCCTCAAGGCGCAGGGCATTGACAAGGTCGATGTGGCCATTGTCGGTATGGGTGAACGCGGCCGAGCGTTTGAGTCGGCGATTTTGACGGTGGTCAATCTGAAACAGATGGGGGTTCCGCAGATATATGCTCGCGCTGCGGACCTGACCGCCGGTCAGGTGTTTGCCGCTGTCGGTGCGACCGATGTTATCTATCCGGAGATTGAAACCGCCCAGCGTTGGGCCTATAAGCTCATCGCCCCGCATATCGAGGAAAAAATCGATTTTGCTCCCGGCTACAGCTTGGCTCGCGTTAAGGCCCCGGCGAGTTTCCATGAAAAAACTGTTATGGATATCCAATTGCGTCAGAAGTACAATGTCAATCTCGTCGCTGTCAAGCGATCTGACCACAACACCCGATCCGACGAGGACAGCATCATTAATGTCCCCATGCCCGATACGATCATTTATGCCGACGACATCCTGATGGTCGCCGGTTCCGACCTTGACCTGGCCAAGATGCCGCAGGAATAAACACGACAGGGAGAACTCAGGTTGAGACATTGCAGGGCAAAACGCTCCGTATAGTTTTTAAAAGTAGTCTAAATCAGGTGCCATTTCGTCCGGAGTCTTTGGTCGCTGCAGATTATACCGCTTCTGAGGGTAATAAATGGTTATTGCTTGAAAATATAGCCAAGTCCATTTTTTTACTTGACATAAATAGCTAATCTGACGAAGATGTAATGAACATATGTTCATAATCGGAGTATGTAACAGTATGCCAAGACCTTGTAAAAACAGATTTGTTTCCGGCCGGCCGGGATCGGTTGTGTATAAGCCGGAGGGAATCCCCGCACGAACTTTGGAGTGGGTTTATCTTGCGATGGATGAGTTTGAAACGATACGGCTATTGGATCATGAGGGATTGGATCAGGAAAAAGCGGCTGAATTAATGGGAATATCCCGTCCGACGGTAACGCGTATTTATGCCAACGCCCGCAAAAAAATAGCGGAGGCGCTAACCGAGGGTAAAGCTATCTCCATTGAAGGCGGCCCCATGGGTTGTCAGGGCAGACACCGCCGTCGTGGTGGACGAGGTCAATAAACTATAAACTCTTTGTATAAAAAGAAAGGCAGATCTTATGAAAATTGTAGTTACTGCACAAGGAAATGAATTGTCGAGCGAGGTCGATCTTCGGTTTGGACGCGCTGGGAATCTCATCGTTATTGATACGGAAACGGGTGATTTTCAGGTGCACAGCAATACGACTAATTTGAACGCCGCCCAAGGGGCCGGTATCCAGACCGGTCGGAATGTTGCTGAATTGGATGTCGAGGCCGTGATTACCGGCAATGTTGGCCCGAATGCTTTTAAGACGCTCAGTGCGGCGGGTGTGAAGATATTTCTCTCTGAGAAGCAGACGGTCGCCGAAGCAGTTGATTCGTTCAAGGTGGGTAAGCTAAAGGAAGTTGATCAGGCGAATGTTGAAGGGCATTGGGTATAGTAAATGAAGACTTATTTAGACTGTATTTCGTGTTTTGTTCGTCAGGGATTAGATTCGGCGAGATTGGTTTCTGATGATGAGCAGATTCATGAGCAAGTTGTTCGCCAAGTGCTTCGCCTTGCGGTGAATTTGGATATAAGTCAGACGCCGCCGGCGATGGGGCAACAAATCCACCGTCTTATTCGGGAATTGACCGGTAATGAGGATCCATATCGCCAGATGAAGCAGCGATTTAACCGTCTGGCGACGGATATGTGCGATGAATTGGAAGATCGTGTTGCTATGGCCGAGGATCCATTGGAAGCGGCTGTTCGGTTGGCCATTGCGGGCAACATTATTGATCTGGGTGTTAAGACATCCATTGCCGAGTCGGCGATTGAAGAGGTTGTCCGAAATTGCCTGACAGCGGAGTTTGATGGTCAGCAAGTAGAGGCGTTTAGGGACAGTGTCGATCAGGCAGAGAAAATTCTGTATTTGGCAGATAATGCCGGTGAGATTGTTTTTGACCGTTTGCTGATTGAACAACTGCCGCGAGAGAAAATAACCGTCGCGGTTAGAGGCAATCCGGTGATCAATGACGCCACGATGGACGATGCGAAGTTTATCGGGTTGACAGATATCGTCGAAGTTATTGACAACGGCTCCGATGCGCCGGGAACCATTCTGGAAACCTGTTCGCAAAGTTTTCGGGATCGTTTTGAAGATGCCGACCTTGTCATTGCAAAGGGACAAGGTAATTACGAAACGCTTAGCGATTTGGATAAAAACATCTTCTTCGTTTTAAAAGCCAAGTGTCCGGTGATTGCTGAACATATCGGTTGTGAGATTGGTGATATGATTTTGTGTCGTAATCCAAGTGTTAAGGTTAATTGAAGAAAGGGGTTAAATTATGCCAAGAGGTGACGGAATGGGCCCTGCGAGTGTGGGGCCAATGACAGGCAGAGGTGCTGGTTTTTGCGCGGGTTTTGGCGCACCGGGTTACGCCAATGCTGGTGGCGGTCGCGGATTCTTTGGCCGAGGTCGCGGGATGGGCTACGGTCGGGGTATGGGTTATGGCCGCGGTTTTGGTTGGGCCGGAGCCGGTAATGCGGGAGCGTATCCCGTGCCGGTTGGTCAGACCATGACACAAGAACAGGAACTCGAAGGCCTTAAAGGTCAGGCCGAGCAACTTGAAGGTTCTCTCGACCAGATCAAAGCATGCATCGAAGCGATTGAAAGCCAAAAGTAGCACAAAAATGAAGATACGAAAACTGTGGGCCCAGTGTCCACAGTTTCTCTAATGAAAACAGTGGCTTACGGAAAAGGTATATACTATGAATCCGACGCTTAAGGCGAGTGAGGTGACGGTAGGGTTTCACCGGGACGGTTAAGAAAACAACAAGAAAGCGTAGTGCGGGAAAACTGCATGTTGCGTTTGACGAGGCGGGAGCTGGAAACGGGCGTTATAACATACTGCGCCAGTTCTCGACCCTACCTGTGAGGGGCATTGAAGTTCTTCACAAGGTTGAATCGTGTGGCACTCTTGATACCGAAAGGCAAGAGAAACAGTGAAAACAAATTATACCTAAATGAGGAACCATATTATGTCTACTCGACGACGGATCACTCTTTTTAGTATTACAGTTATATCGATTATTTCAGGGCTGTGTTTTGGACTGGGGAATAAAGTTAAGCCGGATTTGGAACCGGCTGCGCAGTCAACCGAGAAACTATTCGATTATCAGCAAATCACTTTAGAGAACGGTCTGAAGGTGATTACACTGGAGGATTTTTCGTGTCCTATCGTGTCGGTGAATGTATGGTACGAAGTCGGTTCCAAGGACGAACAGCCCGACCGCCAAGGGTATGCCCATATGTTCGAGCATATGATGTTCAAAGGCACGGATCGAGTTAGCGAGAAGGACCATTTCGATCTGCTTCGCAAGGTCGGTGGCGTTTGCAATGCCTATACCAGCTTTGACAAAACAGTCTATTATGAAACCCTCCCGGCGAATCAAATCGAACTGGCCTTGTGGCTGGAAGCGGAGCGGATGTCATTTTTGAAGATCGACCAGCACGCCTTTGACACCGAGCGCAAAGTCGTCGAAGAAGAGCTTCGGATGCGAGAAAATCAGCCCTATGGCAATGTGTTTAAGAAGATGGCGGCGGAGTTTTTCACCGAACACCCCTACCGCTGGACACCTATCGGCAAACTGGCCCATCTGCGGGCCACGAGTGTTTCGGACCTGCGAGCGTTTTGGACCGAGCATTATGTACCAAACAACGCAACGCTGATTATTGTAGGCGACATCAAACATAAAGAGGCACAGCAACTCGCCAAAACATATTTTGGATGGATTCCCGCCGGGCCGGAACAAACGCGGGTGACAATCAAAGAACCGCAGCCGACCGAAGCCAAAACAATCGTTATTGATGACGAAAACGCTCCCGCCGGACAGGTTGTTCTGGGTTGGCGCACGGTTCCGACGGGCCATCGGGATGAAACGGTCCTTGACTTTCTGTCACAGATTCTCGGCACAGGCCACAGTAGCCGGTTGTATCGCACATTGGTCGCCGATACACAAGCGGCGGTCGAGGCGGGTTCGTGGACATATAACCTACAACAGGATGGGTTGTTTGTCGCAGAAGCCACACTGCCCCCGACTTCGCAGGATTATAACGAGGTCATGCGTGCTTTGGTCGAACAGATCGAAATGATTCAAACCAACGGCATCAGTGATGCAGAGTTGGAAAAAGCCCGCAACCAACTGCTCAAGGGTCTGGTAACAACGAATCTCAAAATTGAGAGCAAGGCACGATTGCTGGGAACCGCGGCGGTAACAATGGGTGATGTCAGCAAAGTCAACACCTTCATCGATGACATTCGTTCGGTTACAAAAGAGGATATTCAACAAGCCGCTAATCAGTATCTGCAAATGGACCATGTTTTTACCTTCACAATCCGACAGAACGATGGGATGCAGCATGTCCGCAAAGATGATGAAACCGCGGCGCTTACCGCTGAACCGGAACTGACGGCCCCTGCCCCGGGGAGAACTGGTGTCAAACGCCCCACCCGCTTCCCCATAGAACCGCCAATGGCACAAAAAAAAGCCGGGTCGTTTGATCTGGAATATGAGCATGCAGCGCTTTCAAATGGGCTGAAAGTCTTCGTTATCCAAAATCACGAGGTACCGTTCGTTTCGGTTAAACTGGGATTGACAAACGGTGCCTGGACAGAAACAAAGCCGGGGACCGCCGCAATGGCCACCGGAATGCTGACCCGCGGAACGGCCCGATACAGTGAAGCCAAACTTGCAATGGCAATGGATCAGGCGGCTGTTTCGATTTCAGGGACTGCTGATATGGATACGGCCGGCGTTGATATGAACTGTTTAAAGGAAAAGCTGGATATCGGGATGCTGCTGCTGAGCCAGGTGGTCCTGAAACCGGCTTTTGAACAGGCCGAATTCGATAAACTGCTGCAGCAAACCATCTCGGAATTGAGCATCAAGGAGCAGGATCCTCGCTACCTCGCGAGTAAATATTTCAATCAAATACTGTTCGGCGAGCATCCGTACGCAAGAACCGTTCAGGGCGGCACGCAGGACCTGAAACAACTCACAATCCAGGACATGAAGCAGTGGTGGGACAAATATGCCCGGCCAGAGGTTGCCACCTTGATTTTTGCCGGAGATATCTCCAAAACCCAAGCGGTCAATCTGGCCGAAAGCTATTTCGGCCAGTGGCGGCCTGCGGTCATGACGACGCCGGTCATAGCGGAAGTTCCAAAAACAAAATCCACCACGATCTATCTCATCAACCGGCCCGGCAGCGTACAGGCACAAATCAAAGTCGGGCAATTGGGGATCACCCGGCGCGAGCAGCCGGACTACTTTGTCGGTCTTCTGGCCAGCGCTTATTTTGGCGGTTCGTTTAATAGCCGACTCAATGAGAGCATCCGTGTTAAGCGGGGCCTGACCTACGGGGCCTGGGGTGGATACCGAGCTCGGAACTTCGCGGGTACTTTTGAGGTTTCTACATTCACAAAGAATGAATCTGTTGCAGAGACAATCCGGGCCATCCTTGAGCAGATCAATAAATTCCAAACGGTTCAGCCCACTGATGCAGAACTCGACAATACACGCAGTTATTTTGTCGGTAGTTTTGCCGGGCGGCGAGAAACACCACAAGATGCAGCCCGGGATTTGTGGTTGACCGAGTCGCAGGAACTTGGAAACGATTATTTCAAGAAACTCTTTGATGCGATTGACAAAGCAACAAAGCAGGATTGTGTCGTTTTAGCAAAAAACACCCTCGATACCACCCAAATGGCGATCGTCGTCATTGGCGACGCGGAAAAGCTTAAAGACGGGTTGGCGGAAATCGCTCCGGTCCAGGTCATCAAACCGGACAAGCAATAGGCAACTAATACAGCATTAGAGAAACTTCCGCAAAAATTCTCTTGACAATGCCCTTAATAACGATATAATTTATATGACTTTATAAATGGGAGAATGTCGTGAAAAATGGGCTTGTCATCTTTTTCGTATTAATCACCTCTGTTGTCTCTATTGCTGACTGGAGCACAACCAAAATATCTTTGCCTGATTTAACGGGGTATTATGAAGAGGGCACAGAAAAAAACGCTGATTTTAACTGCGGCCTTACTTTTACGGAAATCAATGACATCGTTCTCGTCTGCCAAGGGCACTATACCCAAGGCATCCTACAGGATGTTGGTACATTAGAACTTGTCCCTTATGACACTTCTCTTGAGTATACCATGCCGCTTGACTCTGAAAATTGGTTTATCGAATTTAATCCTTTAATCAGTGGGTTTCCAATATATGATTTTTTCTCACCTAGTGTATCAGGAGCAAATTGGGATTTCATGCTGGATGGACAAGTTGAAATCAAATCCTATATGACCCCTGTTACTATCCCTGCTATTTATAGCCACTTCAAGCCCGTTCGCGCAAGTATCACCGATGCATACCTTGAAGTGTTTGGAAACTGCAATTCCATCAAAGTACAAAAACCAAATACCCGTGAATTTTTATTGGCGGGTTCGACCTATCGCATTGAATGGTACGATTGTCGCTATGATTATTATAATATTCCGAGTTATGGGAACTACGCGATCTCGTTTAGTGTTGATACTGGAGAAAATTGGATACCTATTACAGAAAGTCCCGTTTCCAATACAAATTACTATGAGTGGCAGGTGCCTGAGATAACAGCCGAAAACTGCTTAATAAGAATTGAAAACATAGACGGCCCACTCTCCGATATAAGCGACCTGTCTTTTGCAATTTATGAGTGTTCTTTTTCACCTGCCGGAGATTTCACAGGCGATTGCTACATCAATCTCTCAGACTTTCAGGTTATCGCTTCCGGTTGGCTGCAAACCAGTGGCTACACATTAAACGACTTGGAGACTCTTGCGCAAAACTGGCTCAACTGCACCAATGTATTCGACCCAAACTGTAGTCTTTAATAGTTTCTCTATGGCCAGAGCCAGTATTTTGCGAACTCTGCAAAGTCCAGACCGTTGACCGTCCCATCATCGATCAGGTCCGTCCTGCCGCAATCGTTGGGTTCGACACATTCGGTGGCCAGCCAATTGGCACAGAACTGCGCAAGATCGACGATATCGACAACAAAGTCTCGATTAAAATCGGCCGGAATCGTCAACTGAATCTGCACCTGCTGCATCAGTTCCGGCGGACATTTGCCGTTATCGTTCCAGAGATCGTACAATTCCTGACCAAGGGTGGTTAGATGAACTTTTGCGCTTTCATTATACCTAAAAGGGGTGGCTTCGTAAACAAAAAAATAGAAATCCTACCGATTTAATATCCTACTAAGCCCTCCGGAGTACTACCCGTATAGTAGCTGATTGTGATAATTCAGCGATTCGGGTTGTATTAAGCTGTTTTAAGCGTTAAAATAGCTCTCAATTATGC
>JAGGWF010000128.1 GCA_021157685.1 Planctomycetota bacterium
ACCTTGCCGCTGGGCCGGTTCTTATACAGCCAGCCACTGAGTGTAACTTCTTGTTCGATAACGCTTTGTAATTCACTGATGCGTTTGATTCGTGTCATTGTAAATTCCATATCTTATTATTCCAACTAGAAAACAGGAAGACTGGTAAGCGTTCACCCAGTTTTAATAGCATTTTTGGCCTAAAAACAAGCATTTTTGACCGAAAAATGGGCTGTTTTATTGCTTTTTTGAAACAGGGCCGCGTTTTTGGCTCAAAAACATTGTTTTTGCGTGAATGCTTACGAAGACTGTACTCGAAAAAATCCGTCGCAGCAATCTTAATTTTCCCCTCCGCCAATCCCTTAAAGACCCGTTGTTGAACTCGAAAAGCATCCTGCACAACAGACGCCATCCCGTTTTTTTTGGAGGAATATTAAAATTAATCAGTGTTTTTGGGTTTCTATTAATGATTTTACTTGATTTTAAAATATATAAAAAAATTCACTGTTTTCCTACATTATTACCGATAAGATGGGTAAGTTGTGTTTTAAAGTTTTTTTTAACCTATTTTATCGGAGGTAGTACGAATGAGAACAGAAAGTAAATGGCAGGTAGGTTTGGTATGTGTTGTGTTAATGGCGTTGTTAACCCCGACTGCAAGAGCACTGGAGGTCTGTAATCAGCCGTTTTTGTTTATTGCCGGTGAACCGGATCCCGTGGATATTGATTGTGCCACAGGAACGACATTCGTCTCAAACTCGACGGTTAATCTTCTCCCCGGAGCACATATTTCAGATGCGATTGGCGGCGGTTTGGGAACCGGTTATTTATCCGTAGACTATGGCTCCACTAATACGATCAATATTTGGGGCGGTCAGATTGACACAATGCTAAATACGGCCTCGACCGATACGGTAACAATTTATGGTTCCGACTTTGCCGTGGACGGTGTATTACTGGATCCGAGTCAGGACCAGATCGTGAATACAGGCGGTGGCACATTGATCTTCGATTTAACCGGTGTTTACGAAGACGGTTCGCTTATTGACCTTCCATGCTATCTGGAAGCTGATGGCGTGATCAACCTGGGTCTGTCGCAGACGGCTCCTGAAATTGAAGTGCTGCCTGCACTACTCGAGTGGGATTTTGGTAATGTTGAGGTGGGCCAGAGTGCGATAGTTCTGGTTCAGATCTTCAATTATGGCACAGCCGATTTGAATGTTTCTTCGGTTACGATCGCCGGAGATGCTGACTTTGCTATTACTGATGGTCCCGCGATGCCGCTTGTGATTGCACCGAATACATCAATTGGTGTTGATTTTGAAGTTACTTATGCACCCGCTACCGAAGTTCCTGCGTCCGCAGTTGTTACAATTGTTAGCGATGACGAAGACGAATCGATTGTCGATGTGGCTCTTAGCGGCGTTGGAATTGTTATTGTTATACCGCCGAGCCAGCAAATTCAGGATATTCTGGACTACTTCGATGCTTCTGTGGCCGATGGCACTTTGGTGGGCTACGGTCCTGGCAACAGTGCTTCCAAACGGCTTAACGCCCTGCAGAATATGATTGAATCCGCTAGCAACCTGATCAATGCAGGCGATGATGCTCAGGCGATTGATCAGTTAGGGTCGATTGCCAAGAAGACAGACGGCATTTCAAAGCCGCAGGATTTCGTGGCAGGTGATGCAGCAGCTGTGTTGAATACAATGATCAATGATCTGATTGCAGATCTTGCTTCATAAGAATTTGGTAAAGTACGATGATTTAAAAAGGCGAGGTTTTTTCACCTCGCCTTTTTTTATACCTTGAAACACTCCCTCATCAGGCGATTAATAATCCACATAGTTTACATCGCCAGAATCGGTGCCGGATTTGTTGATCTTAAAGGTCGCGGTTTCCTTTTGGTACAACCAACCAGTGGAGTCATCAACAACCGTTGAAAAATCGGTCACCCCCGAAGACACTATCTTGAAAGTCAATAAATTATTAAAAGGATTGACGGGCATTTGCATCAGATAGGGTCCATAAAGGTAAGGGTCACTGGGCGTTTTGGATGCCTGCGACATTCCGGTGAGCTGCGAGGTCCCGACAAATTGGTTTGTCAGTATTGTAGGCGTAGCCGAAAAAGTGCTATTGAAATATCCGGGATTAAGATTATTATGCTGCATCTTGTACAATTCGATCTGGCATCGAACGGAATGGAGCGAGCTTTTAACGACGGATTCTTTGGACTGGGCGGCATGGCCCTGAAATTCGGGCAGCACGATCGCCGCTAAAATACCCAGAATCGTCACCACGATCATTAATTCGACTAAGGTAAACCCATTTTTTTTCATTGTTCCTGTCTCACAAAAATACTTCAGTCCCGATAATAATCATTGAAGCGACTCATAGGCAATTCATCCTTGATACGCTTAAACTATAAGAAACAAACCCGATGCCGCCAATAAAAAACGGGTGGTTTCCCCGTAAAACTACGGGAAAAATAACCGGATAAAATTTTGCATCTGACAGTTTTATTAGTTACCTTTTAAGTTGGATGAGGGTGTGTGTTCTTTTTCGCAATAATAATGCGAGATTCCGGGGGGTATTATGAGAAATCGCAGCAACTTAGCCGTCCAAACGGTCACGATCGCTTTCACTGTCTTCACCTTTTTTTTCTGTCCTCTGGTGGTCTATGGAGATATCGAATTCAGCGGCGGCGTTACGGCTGAAATCGATTATGTCGTGGACGGATCACTATGGGTCTATGATGCAAATGTAACACTGTATGAACCTGCCCACATTCTCGGTTTTGTTGGTACTGCTTCCGGAGCAGTCTTGGATGTTTACGGCGGACAAATCGATTATATGCTGCTTATCTCCACATCGGACCTCACCTTGCCCGAAGGCATCGTAACTGTTTACGGAACCGATTTCGCCGTGGAGGGTGTCCCCGTTGACTCCAACACCACCGAGATTTTCCTACAGGGACAGACCCTGTCCGGTGTGTATGAAAACGGAACACCTTTTGCTTTTCCCGTGGATTGCGTTATTGCAGGAGGCGGCGGTTTTCTTTACTACCAGACCGTCAAGCTTGGCTGGGTCGTCAGCGAACCCGATATAGAACTGTCTCAAGACGAGTACAACTTCGAACAGGTCGATATCGGCTCAACACAGACAGGCGTGGTCTCGGTGTTTAATCTTGGCAACGCCTCCTTAACAATCCAAACACTGGAATTGGAACAATCGCAGCAGGCACAGTTCACATTGACCGCTTTTCAGGTGCCTGTCACATTAGAACCCAACAGTTTTATCGACCTCGAAATTCTGTTCAGTCCTGTCACTGACGGTGTTGACACGGCCGTCTTAAGTATCACCAGCAATGATCCCAACGACCCCGTCGTCGATATCCTGCTTACCGGCGAAAGTATTTCCGTTGTCCTGTTACCCGAAGAACAGATCGCCCAAATTCTGGACGCCTATGACAGCGCCGTTCAGGAAGATTTAATACAAGGCATCGGCAACAAAAAATCCGCAACGCAAAAAATCGTGGTGTTTGAAAAAATATTAAACCTTGCGGATGAATTGATTGCGGCCGGATACAACGATTATGCTCTTGAAGTCCTGTTGATGATCGAAAAGAAATGCGACGGACTGAAATCACCCAAAGACTTCATCAAAGGTGACGGAGCGGCTGAACTCAATGCCTTGATCAATGAATTGATTCAAACTCTGCAAGAGTAGATGGCCCGACCGAGATCGAACATTCTCCGGTTCCGACATAAAGCGTTTCATTTCGTTGCAGATAAACCCTTGCAACGGAAAACACTCCCGGTATAATCACAGACAACGGGAATCTAACAGAATCGAATACACTGCATTTATAAGGACCGGAAACCAATGAAAAAACACGCCATTTCTTCTCCACTGATTATTTCAGGTATTCTCTTACAGATGCTCGCAGGGCCGCTTTGCGGACAAACCAATAAAATCGAGGGCGGTAATATGAAACCTGAAACAACTCAACAACGCAATGAGCGTATGGAGTGGTGGCGTCAGGCGCGTTTCGGAATGTTTGTGCACTGGGGTCTCTACTCCGGATTGGCAGGCACCTGGAAAGACAAGGCAGTGGCTACACGAGGCGGGATGGAATGGATCCAGCAACGAGTCGGCGCCGACACATGGGACTATGCCCATCAAGCCGTCCCCCTGTTCCGGCCAACAAAAGACTTTGCCGTTGAATGGGCCAAACTCGCTAAACAGGCCGGTTGCCGGTATGTCGTCTTTACAACGAAACACCACGATGGTTTCTGTTTATTTGAATCTCAATATACCACCTATGATGCAAAGGATCTTGTAGGCCGCGATCTATGCCGAGAAATTGTCGATGCGATCCGCAGTGAGGGCTTAAAGGTCGGTTTCTATCACTCCGTCATCGACTGGCACCATCCCCAGTATGACTATCAGGCGGCGGGCGGTCTCCCCCACCCGCTCAGAAAAAAACCCTCTCCCAACGGGCCGCGAAATCACTCGATCTATGTTGACTATCTCCATCATCAGGCACAGGAATTGATGTCCAATTACGGCCCCGTTGATATTATCTGGTGGGACTATTCCAAAAAAGGCAGCGAGGGTCCATTCTGGCGGGCCGATGAATTGATGGCGATGGTTCGAAAATCCCAACCGCAGATCATCTCAAACAACCGCCTTTATCATACCCCGTCTATTGAAAAAGAGGATCCCGTGGAACGGCTTAGAACATGGAAGCCCGAGCGAGGAGATTTTACAACACCGGAGCAGAGAATCCCCTCAACCGGCATTGAGGGTGTGGATTGGGAAGTCTGTATGACCCTGAATACCACATGGGGCTACTCCGAACACGACCACGCCTGGAAGTCTGACGAAAAACTCATCCGTAATCTGGTTGATATTGTTTCTAAAGGTGGCAACTATCTGCTGAATATCGGCCCCAGGGGCGATGGTTCGATTCCCGAAGAAAGCATCCGGTCCATGCAGACCATCGGCCAATGGATGGATACGAACGGCGAAGCAATCTACGGAACGACCGCCAGTCCCTTTGAAGCGCCGCAATGGGGCCGCTATACCCAAAAGCCCGGCATCCTGTACGCCCATGTTTTTGACTGGCCGGAGGATAGGCAACTTCATATACCGTTGAAAAAGTCGCAAGCCAAGCAGGCATGGCTCTTAACCGACAAGGACAAAACACCTTTGAAGATTGAAACGGAATCCGAAGCCATTGTCATCCATCTGCCGACACAAGCCCCGGACGCAATCGCCTCAGTGGTTGCAATCGAATGGAAAAAGGAATAATGCTGTAATATTTTTACTCAGCAAATGCCTCTTCGACCAAGTCACAGATGATGTGGTAGGCCACCTGATGGACTTCCTGCACACTGGCTGTCGGGCCTTCCACATAAACGCACACATCGGATATTGCTCCCAATGGGGAATCCTTTTTGCCGGTAAATGAAAGTACTTTCGCCCCCTTCTCTTTCGCCAGCTTTACCGCGGCCAAAACATTTTTGCTGGTTCCGCTAGTCGAGAAACCCCACAGCACATCGCCGGTGTTGACCAGTGCCTCAATCTGGCGAGAGAAGATTTGCTCAAAGCCATAGTCATTGCCGATTGAAGTCAGGATCGATGTGTCGGTCGTCAATGCCACGGCGGGCAACCCCTTGCGCTCCCGCACAAACCGCCCTACCAACTCCGCGGCAATATGCTGAGCATCGGCCGCCGAGCCGCCGTTGCCGCAGATATAAACACATCCGCCATTGCTCATGCAGTCAATCAGCATCTTCGCTGCGGCCGCAATCACATCAAGACAGTTAGCTTCTAAATCGCCCAACATTTTTTTATGCAATTCAATGGTATCGAGTACACGCTGTTTATTGGATTCCATCGGGTCTTCCTGAAATTCAATCTTTTTTTGGTTTTCGCCGCCGGAAGTTTTTGCGTTTGCCGCCGCCTCCGGGACCGGAGGGCCTGTGGCCGGTTTTCTTGCCGGAAGCTTTGTTAAGGTCCGGTTCGTCACCGATCCACTGCGGCTTGATCCTGTTGGCGCGCAGGATCATATTTAGTTTTCGCATATCTCTGTCCATCACAAAGGTAATCGCCTTACCCTCGCGGCCCATCCGTGCGGTGCGGCCGGTACGATGCGTATAGGCCTCGGGATTCTGCGGCAGGTCATAATTAAAGATATGCGTCGTATGCGAAAAATCCAGCCCGCGCGACGCAATATCAGTCGCCACGAGGTACTGAATATCCCGGCGCTTGAACCGCCGGAACAAACTGGTGCGTCTGTTCTGGTCCAACCCGCCGTGAATCTGTTCGACGGATTTTATTTTGCCCTTGAGGTGGTCGTACAGTTTGTCGCAGTTGTTCCGGCTGGAGCAAAATACAATCGCCTGCTCGGGTTTTTCCTGTTCGATCAGCTCGACGAGTTTCTCAAAGCGATGCCTCGGCTGAACGACCTGAAAATAATGGCTCAGGGATTCAGGCGCCTTCTGATCGGCGATCAGCTCAACCATAACAGGGTCTTCGAGATAGTTTTTAGACAAATGCTTAATCTCGTTGGGCATCGTCGCACTAAACAGCATCGTATGATGGTCGTGTACCATACACGAAAAGACAAACTCGATATCTGTCAGAAATCCCTGATTGAGCATCTCGTCGGCCTCATCCAGCACAAAATACCGCACCTTCGCCAACCGCAGCGGCGAATTGTACAGCAGATCGATCAGTCGTCCCGGCGTGGCTACCAGTATCTGCACACCGTGGGCCAGCTTACTTTTCTGAATATCAATCGAAAATCCGCCATAGACCGCAAACGCACTAACGGTGGTTTCTTTGGCAATCCAGGCGATCTCATCGACATACTGCAATGCCAGCTCCCGCGTCGGCACCAGGATCAATGCCTGAATCTCGTTCAGCGACGGATCGACGGATTGGACCACCGGAATTGCACACGCGGCGGTCTTACCCGAACCGGTCTGCGCCAGCGAGATCAGATCCCGCCCGGCGAGTACATGCGGAAAAGTTTGCTCCTGGATCGGAGTCAGGTCTTCGTACCCCTTCTTCTTAAGGGCCTTGAGGATTCCCGGTTTTAGGTCAAGCTCTATAAATTTCACAAATAATACATCTCAGTTAAATATATGGACATTCTTTGTCAACAACAACAAGAGGGAATTATAACCGTTTCACTGCGGCGTGTATATAAAAAACTGTAAAGGCATGTTGGTAAAGATTCCGGCACGGAGCTCGGCACATTCGGAATAGAAAAGCCGTTACCGTATCTGTCGGATGAGTTTTTTGCCGTTTTTCTCGAACTCCACCTCAGTCCGGGTGATCCGTCTGATGGTGTAGCCACCCACGACCTCCCCCACGCCGTAAACCTGCTTTGAAATGATCGCCGAGGGGCTTTTTTCGTTATAAACAATACCGCTTACGGCCAGCTTTTGAGGAATATGTGGAACCGATATTTGATCCATCGAGAAAACCTTGATGTCCATAAACGAAATGGCAAAAATCACCCAGACAATCACATTGCTGCTCAGCAGCAGTGAGAACTTTCCCTTGGAAAGCTTCTTCTTTACAGACTGCTTCCCCGCAGATTCCGTCGTTGTCCCGGAATCCGAACCAGACATCGAATTTTGTCTTAAATAAGCTAATGCCATATAATTCACTAAAGTTATAACAGTTCCATGTCAAGTGTATCGGCCTAAACACACGGTGTTTTAACCGGAATCACCGTATTTCGTACCCATACAAGCAAAAACTCCGGGGATGTAGTGATGTGCGTCCCATAATAACAAGAAACGGACACTTTAAAATATCTGATCAGGCGTTTTTCACCGTTAAGGAACCTATTAAACCAGCCCGCCAACAGCGGTTCCATTCCCCTCAGACTAACTTCTGACTGCTGGCTACTGGAAAAAGACCTTTTACCGCTTAAATTCCTTGCCCAAACCCCGTGATTTTGGTAAGATAGTGGATAAATCCACAATAGAAGTAAAGGTTTAGGAGTTGGTAATGAGAAAAACATGTCTGCTTGCATCGTTGGTGTATCTGTTCATTTCAACCTGTGCGCTCGCTGCGGGCGGTGTTTTGCCCGGAGCAGGCACCGAAGCCAGCCCCTATCTCATCGAGGATGTCAATGATTTCGACACCTTCGCCGACCTAGCCAACGCCGCAACCTACTGGGCCGCCGGTGTCCACACCAAACTAACAACCAACATCGACCTGTCCACCAGAACCTACACCACCGCCGTCATCGCACCGGATGGTATCCAGTATTTCTTTGGTGTTTTTGATGGTAGTAATCATGTGATATCAAATATCACCATTAATTCGCCAGACAATGGTAACATTGGCTTGTTTGGATATCTTGGAGCCGGCAGAATTAATAATTTGCGCTTAGAAAATGTCGATATCACTGCTGGTTCAAATGTTGGGGGATTAGTCGGCCATAGTTTTGGCTTTATTAATAATTGTTCTATTACCGGATCGCTGATGGGTACGGGGTCTGCTGTAGGTGGCCTTGTAGGTTATAGCGAAAGAGGTGCGATCAGCGATAGTTGTGCTGATATGTTAGTTACAGGAAGCAATCGTGTTGGGGGTTTAGTTGGAGGCAGTCACACATCTATCTTTAGTTGTAAATCAATGGGCTCAGTAATTGGCAATGACTATATTGGTGGTTTGATAGGAGAGGGCGGCGATGCAATCGAGGATTGTTATTCTGAAAGTTCGGTGAATGGCATTTCCGAAGTCGGCGGTCTCGTAGGCAGCGGAGGGCAAATCAGCAACTGTTATGCCACCGGAACTGTGGCCGGAACCAGTAATGTTGGAGCATTTATAGGTGCGATGCATTGGGGAGATCAGGAAAAATGTTTTTGGAACAGTGATGTCAATCCCGGTCTGAATGGCATTGGAAATACGACAGACCCTAATGTAATAGGCGTATCTACAGTAACTATGCAGACCCAAAGCACCTTTACCGGCTGGGATTTTGTCGGCGAAACCGCCAACGGCACCAACGACATCTGGCGGATGTGTGTCGATGATGTGGACTACCCGCGGCTGTTTCATCAGTATAACACCCGCGGCGACTTCGCCTGCCCGGACGGGTCGGGGTTGGACGACCTGCTCGCCCTGGCCTTCAACTGGTTAAACAGCGAAGCGCTGGACCCGGGATTCAACTATCCCTGCGACCCGACTTTTGACGGTGAGACCAACCTGCCCGACTTTGCTGTTCTGTCACAGCACTGGCTGGAAGATGCTTTCATAACAACCTGGGACACGAGCCTCGGTGACGGCACAACGGTCACCTTGGCGCTGGCCGGTACGGTGGACGCGACGATTAACTGGGGAGACGGCACGGTTGAAACCGTAACGACTCCCGGCCCGCATATCCACGACTACGGCGTTGACGGAATCTACACCGTCTCGGTTACCGGCAGCGCAGAAGCATACAACAGCTACAGCAACGGCGGCGGAATTTCAGAGTGTGCAAAGCTTATAAGTGTCGATAACTGGGGACAACTGGGCTTTACCAGTATGTCCCATGCGTTCTTTAGGTGCTCGAATCTCGTTTCGGTACCGACGACTTCAGATGGCATTGAAGCCGTTACCAACATGGGACATATGTTCTACTATGCGCCGTCGTTCAACCAACCAATCGGCGACTGGGATACCTCCAGCGTCACCGACATGGGGGCTATGTTCTATGATGCGTCGTCGTTCAACCAGAACCTGTCAGGATGGTGTGTTACACTGATTGGTTCAGAGCCGAGCAGCTTCGATCTCGGTGCCACCAGTTGGACACTGCCTGAATGGCGGCCGGATTGGGGAAACTGCCCGTAACCAAAGGTATCGCTGACTGACTGCAATAACAGGAGATAGAATGTGTATCGAGCAACTCGCAGATGTAACAAGAGAGCTGTGTGGCGAATAAAAGGATTAGTAAAACACATCGGAAGGATCAAGCCCAAAACGTCTTAATAAACCCCGAAGATATGTTTTTCTTACTTCCCGGTGTTGATCTGAAGGCAAAGGATAAGATTGATTGTTCCCTTGTTTGTCAAGGCCGACAAAGCTTCCATGCCCCCATTTGCCCTTGCGTTTATGCCAATATATGTTTAGCTTTTTGAGCCTTCTTTTTAGAGAGGAAAAAGAAATTTGCTTTGGAATTTTTACGCTGTTGTCAGGCATTCACCAGGTATTTCGTTGCTCCCTACGACATTATCAAATATATTTGAAGCGACATGGCCAAGCCGTTGGTTGGCTTGAGCAATAATTCGGTCAATTAATTCTCCTGCGATTTGCCGGCCAGACTTTTTCGCTATATTATATTTTTTCCACACTTCGCTTGGAGCAAAATATACGAGCTGCGCTTTGTTATCTTGGCAGGATTCAAGTTGTGTTTCAATGACCTCTAACAAATTAGACATTGCTTCTTCTACAGAGCCACCCTCGCCAAGCACGTCCAATTCAAGACAATGCGCTATATAGTGCCCCTGTTCGTCTGGCGACGGATACACACAAACTCTGAATGACAATTCGGTGCCTGCAAAATTCATTTTTTCACCTCTCATTTCTGGTTGGTTTCTCCAAAAATACTTTTTCTACACCACTTCCTCGTCAATTGTACCATATATGCGTTAGCGAAAAAAGGTTCGCTTAAATCCACTTTCCTTAAACAAAAATCCTCAAGTGACGATTATAGCGTTTTTGATGATTAAATGAGGTTTTCATAAACTTTCTTCCAACAATAGCCCTGATTTTATAGAAAAAATCCACCCTGTCAAATATTTTTTCTCCCCCCAAAACCACCGTTTATCTCAAAGATCACCGCCACCACACGCACTGCTCCGTCACTGCGACTGTTAACCCTTGGGGCGTAAGTTTCACGCGAAACCACAGTGCCCCCGCGGGCACCAAGCTCGTGCCGTCGCTGCCCATATCGCTCGCACAACGGTTAAGGGCCGCACGCAGTCGCCGGTTCTAAACCACAAGCCAGCCACCCTTCGGCCAGCAGCACAAAGTCGGCCAGATCAACCCGGCAGTCGCCGTCGGCATCACCTGCCAATTGATTCGGACAGTCCGCAATAACATCACCGTCAAGCCATGTGTAGTAGATATTGACGGGGGCAACCCTGCTGTCCTCCCAAACGATCAGCGTGCCGCTGATGGCCGGATTGGTTTGGTCAGCGTCATCGGTCGTTATTTGAAATTCCTGCCGGGTAATCAGGTTGTAGCCGTAAATGTCGAAGTTGCCGTTACGGTCATCCTGCCAGACCACCAGATGCCCCGATATATCCGGATTTGTCTGGACCGCCACTCCGGTTGCAATCGCAGTGACCACCCGTGAATCCGGGGCAGAAATATCCACCGAAACGATGTCATAGTTCCCACCGCCAACATCGACCTGGCACACAACCGTATCGCCCCAGATGGCGGGATTTTCCTGATTCAGCCCCGCTTCATCAGAAATGACCTCCTGAATCTGCGGTGCGTCTTTTAGCCATACATCTGCCGATAGGATATCCCAATCGCCGTTAACATCATCCTGATACAACACCCGACTGCGGTACACGGCCGGCGCTTGCTGGTTATCAAAGTAATCATCAACAACATATACAAATGGAGCATTCGGTTCGGTGATATCCGCGGCGAAAACACCCCAATCCTCAATCGTATCACCCTGACCGTCATCAACCACGACATAGCTTTGCCAAACCGCCGTGTTGCCATGGATGGTCGGAGCAGTCTGGTCATTGAGGTAGTCCCGTTCATCAAGCGTCATTAAGTACGACACAGGATCGTTCGCATTGGCAATATCAGACACATACACATCCCAATCGCCGTAGGTATTATCCTGATAAACAACACGATCATACCAGATCCTCGGTTCAATTTGATCCGACCCAATAAAGTCGGCGACATTGATCAACTCGCCAGAGCCATCCAGCAGATCAACGCCGTACACATCCCAGTCACCTTCGACCTGCTCAGCCCAGACGACCCTGCCATTATCAACATCCGGCTGTTGCTGAGCGTTATTAATCGGGCTGACTTCAAACACTTCAAATCCCATTGCACACAGATTCAAGCATAACAGCATGCTCACTGTGCAGAGTATCTCTACCTGATGTTTCATCATAGCGTTCTCCTGTTTGCTATACCAATTGAAATATGCGTCTGATACGCGGTTAAGTAGCTTTTCAGTAGTACTTTAGATTTTAACTCGCGGAAATTTATTACCCTAAAGGGTATTTTCGGGTGCTTCGGTTTCGAGTTTTTCCGAAAGTTCCTGCAGTTTGCCCGCCGTGGCCATATTGGTGGTACTTTGGGCCGCTTCGGTCAGCGGTTGGCGCGCCTTATCCAGATCCCCAATGCCCAGGTACTGATAACCCAGCAGGAGTTGATAATCCGAATCAAACGGTTCTTTGCCAACGGCTGCCTCCAGCTGCGCAATCTGCTCGGTCAGAATCGCTTCGTCTTTGTACAGCCCGCGCGGGTAGTAAACTGTCAGTTCGTCGTCTGGAATCTGAGCGATCGCTTCACGCAGGACACTGGCCGCATGGGCATAATCGCCATTGGCAAACAGGGCCTGGCTGTAGGTGAACGGCAGCACAATATCATCCGGCGACAGCGATACCGCTTCCCGCAATTGCAAAACCGCATCGGCATAGTTGCCCGCTTCGAATAGTTCGACCGCACGGGAAAAGCACAGATCGGCAGCCGTCTGGTATTCGGGCTCATCCTGCGGCTGGTCGTCGTTAGTATCATAATAATTATAGGTATTGTAAGTCACATTTTGATAGGGTTCGGTGATCACAGACGCACCGTACCAATAATACGGGTGGCAGCCATACCAGTAATACCGGCGGTAGCGATACCAGCTCGGCCAGTACCCGCCAATGCTGACATAGATATACCTGCGGTGATAACGCGGGTAATAATATGACAGACCATAGTAAGGCCGAGAGACAATCGGATAGCGGGACCAGGAGTGGTGATATCGGTACGGCAGATACGCAACCCGCCCGCAACTGGAACCGGACCAGGCGAAGGAGAAATAGAGGCCGCTGTGGTTTTTCCAGCGCCGGCGATGATGAACACAGCTGATATCATGGGTGAGCCGCCGCGAGGAGATCTGCGGCCGCACGGTAGAAGTAGTCACACTGCCCTGGACAACTACATTATTATCCCCATTGATGACGATCCGAGGTCCGGAGCGGCGTGACCTCGAAAGAGATGTTCTTAATGCCGGGTTGCGGCGATTAAGATCGGTCGCTGTTACAATAGCAGTATTTGTACTGATCGTTGTGGTTTTCGGGGTTCGCGATCTCACTGAAGTTCTCCGGGACGAGATAGTCGATAGCGTCGAACCACCTGTTCTGCCTTCGCGAGTACGACCTGAAGTCAATCGCCTTGAAACACGCTTGGTATCTACAACCCCTGCCGCCGAGGATTTTTTAGGGTCAATACGAACTCGAGATATATCCGTCGAAAGAGTGTTCGTCGCCACCCGCTTCGATTTGTCACCGACTTCGATAACTTTCATCCGGGACGAATGATCTTTTTGTGGTTTCGACGCTTTTGAAACTGTTTTCCCGCCCTTGCGAGCAGAGGCACTTCCGTAAACATCAAATGTCGTGTCAGATGTTTTGCCTAATGAAGAATTCGAACGGATTCTTGTTTTCTGTCTCGTTGTCGTGCGTGGTTCGATCTTGCGAACGACACTGGAAGAAGTCACTTTTGCAGTCTGACGCTGAGCTATCGGCGTCGATGAACTCACAGAAGACCTTGTGGAGCGACTCGATGAACGACCCGGCACGATTGTCTTGGATACACGGCTGGCGGTACTTCTGCCGACTGTCGATGGTGACCTTGTTTGGACAGAAGTAGATCGGGCTTTCGAGGTCGTGGCGGCAACTTCGACCGTTCGATGCACCGGACGGGATCGGGTTATCCTGCTGCGGGACGAACTGCCGGCAGTTGATCTGGATGGCGCTGCAACTCTGGAAGGCATAGATCGGTTCGGTTGAGGTATAGAGGGTCTGCTCTGGACAGACCGCGACGAAGCCGAAGACCTGGAAGCGGGCGGAGTTGATCTTTGCGCGGGCGCCGGTTGCCGTGTTGATCGCCGGGCCGATCGGCTGGAAGAAGCAAAGGCCCTTGGCGTCGGAGCAGATCGTTGCACTGGAGCGGACGACCGGGCACGAGAGGTCGTTTTGGGAGCTGAAGATTGAACTTGTCGTGCCGGTGCGGCTTTGGGAGTAGCCCTCGCCTGAGAATGTTCAGCCGACTTTGATCTGGATTCTGCTCGGCTGCTGCGTCCGAAAGCCGACACTGTCAGCAACGAGCTCACAAGGAACACTATTGTTATAAGAATGAAATGTCGTTTATAGTTCCGCATGTCAAGTCCCCTTTCCTTAAACGGCGGTTTAGACCCTGGTCTTTTCCCGCATGCTAAGTTAATTGACCTTTTGTTACTCAAAGGTGCTGTGCATCGTAAGGATTCTTAACTGCTCATGAGTCAGTTTTATTTCAATATCCCTTTAAAGGGGATTATTTATTTTTTGGCACTTTCACAGGGCTGAGAAATTGATCGAGCGACTTGACGCCGCGCTGACAGACACTGATCAGCACCTGTTTTTCTTCATCCGTCATATTGATTGAGTCAAAGAGCGCTTTAATCCGCTGACTTCGCTGATGAAAGATGGTTTCCAATTCGATCCGGCCCTTGTCCGTCAGTTCAACCCATGTCACGCGTTGGTTTTCCGGATCAATGGTCTTGGAAACCAGACCATGCTTTCGCCAGAGCTTTGTAATTGTTATAGAGATCGTACTTTCGCTGACATTCGGCCACGCCTCGGCGATCTGCGTCACGGTCATCTGCTTCCGCTCACCCAACAGGTGTAAAATCAGCGATTCACGCTCGGTCAGAGCGCCAGCCGGAGCCAAATCTTCCTGGATCGCGCGGATCATCCGCATTCGTAACGCCAGCTCATGTACTACCTTTTCAAGTTCCGGGCCCATTAGTATTCCACTTTACAGTTAACTGTCTTGTTCATGTCTTTCTACATATTATATACGCTAACGAAGTATTTCGTTACATAAATTCTTCAGTTTTGTAACATTTTAATTTATGAAATGTTTACATGTAGAAGAATTTGCATGCTTAAGTTCTTAATTCAAAAGGCCTTGCAAAAAACCGTCCGCCACATCGGCAAAACAAATAATTCCCCCCGCTCAAAAAAATATGGTTGTGATCGTGAAAACGATAGCCGTTCAACAGTCGCCATTGACGCGATTTAATAATCATCATCGACTGAAAAAATTTCGACCAACTGATTGCCATCTAAAAAATAATTTTCGCAATCATGCTTGTTTTTCCAGGCAGGTCTGCATTCTATCGGACCTGATCCGTTTACGGTTACAGAGCGGTTGATTTGGGACCGTGATTTTTGCTATAATGCTCCCGGTGATGAAAAAATCGGGTTTTTGCCTGCCAAAAGCCCAACTATCGGGGGGTATGAAAATGGTCAAATATGTGCATTGCACGGTAGTTGAAACGCATGCGTGCGGACAAATGTCGAGCGAGGGTGCCGAACCATCCGAAGCCGACCCGAACCCGCGGCGCAAACATCTGAAAAACGCTTACCAAATGCGGGTAAATTGTCATTTCTATGGCCCGGCAACACTGGATTTTCGAGCATAAAAGCAGAGAATGTCCCTATCTGTCTTTGGCCGCTTTCACTTTGCGTTTCGGCCTTTCAATCGCATCCGGCGGCAGTTCGTTGGCATCACTCAGTGAGCTCGGCCCGTACCTATAGTTGGTGGGTCGACTGTCTTTGGTGCTGTAAGTTATGTAATCGCCTTTGGTTGCATTCGGATCAGATACCACCGCCAAGGCCTGATAGTCATCGGAAGCATCGCTGCACACCGGATCATCCCCCCATGCGTAACGGTAGCCGCACCAGTTAAATTCCCCACCTCCCGAATCACCGGACCAGGAGTATGACAAATCAATGCCCAGAAGCCCCGGCCAGAAGCCATCCCAGTCACCACCCGAACACAAATCGCGGCCCGCAAGATAGGGGTAAGAATACAAATTCATCGTCCCTCCATCGACTGTCGGATAGCCGCCGCCGTCCGCCGCCGCCGCTTTGGCCGCATCAGGCGACTTGGGCCTATTGGGTGCTGCCGGTCTGTGGGGAGCTGTTTTTGTTCGGCCATCTTTATAGTTGCGTGTACTCGTTGTCGTCGTGTTCGGATTCGTCGCAGTTGGAGCAGGCGTAATATCTTCCGTGGAATAGCTGGTGGATGGCCGTCTGGCTTGTGGTGCTTTTTTTGTAACAGCAGGACGGGGCCTACCGGTGGGCCCAGCGGCAGAGTCGGTACTGTAATCTGCTCCGAAAACAAACATCACCCCCCCAAAAAAGAACGATACCGTGGTAAGAACAAAATACTGTTTGCGATTTCGCATATCAGACACCTTTGCTTTGTAACGCTTTTTAGTTAAGAAGCAGCAATCAACTTGGCAAAGTCCGTCCCGGTGGGGTTCTGGAACACACGCAAGCCAAACTCAGGCACAACGGCCAAAATATGGTCGAAGATGTCGGCCTGAATCGCTTCATGGTTGGCCCAAACCTCGGATAAATGCCATCAAATCCTCGAAGAGGTAAAAGTTAAGTTAGCCGGCGGCACAAGGGCGTGTTGCCCAAATACCCCACACTATTTTGAGGCCAATTTTTCACTCATTTGGTACAATTAGGGTCTCTAATCGATTTCATACAAAGAGGTCTTTACAATGATGGGCAAACCGAACCAATTAGAACCTCATACCAATTCCGATTAATTAATGCGCTCGGCATAGGAAGTCCGGCAAACCAATTGAATGAACGCTGGATTGAGAACCGAGTTGTGCCAGGCGTCGATTGCAGCATGACAAAATGCGTCATAATCAGCATAAATCCTGTTGGCTCAATAGTGGCTTAACGCTCTCATTTCTTAACCGGATCCTCGTTCTTAGTCAGTTTCACCTCATCTATAATGTTACCATCGGTGTCATAGACAGCCAAATTAAATGTCTCCTGAGTTGCCTCCACAATACAATAATGATATTTACTGAAGAAGATTTGACTGTAGGGGTTCTGGTCAAGATTAACTTGGGTATTATGTAATGGTGCACCGCCACCGCCGCTTATGACATAGTATATATCTCCCTTCTTGCTGCGTTCATACAAGTGGTCATGGCCGCTAAACACCATACGAACCCCATATTCCTCAAGCAGGGGCATAATATACTCTTGCAAATCTGCCATTTCTTTTTCAGCGGGAATTTTGTCTTTGTTGAGTTTACCGTGAGGACCGGACGAGAAGAACGGAGTATGCAAAGCTACAACCTTCCATTCCGTACTACAATTGGCAAGATCATTCTTTAGCCAGTTATACTGGTCAGAATCTGGCCGCAGTGAAGAATACGAATCCAGGCAGGTAAGATGTACCGGCCCCCTCTCAAAGCTGTACCAGCGTTCATTGCCGGGCAGATTGAAATAATTGAAATAGTGGTCACTGTTTCTTTCATGATTCCCTAATACCGGATAGAGCGGTACGCGAGCAATCAATTGTTCAGCAGGATTGAAATACTCCTCTGCCCAACTATCAAAAACCAATCCGTCCCCAACCAGGTCTCCAGTATGAATACAGAAATCCAACTTATCGGCAAACCCTTCAGCTATCGCCATGGCCACTTTTCTATGATCGAGCGGATTGCTCCTGGAATCGCCATAGACAGCAAAAGTTGCTGAGTCACTATTTTCCAGCGGTGTCGTGAAAGACAGAACCCGTGATTTTATCCGTCCGAAGTCCGCCGTGTTCATATCGACATAAAACTCGTATTTTGTGCCCGGCGTAAGATCGTCAACCTTAACTTCGTGCAGCACGGGTTCAGGATTAAAACGCTTTTCTATCCACGGCTTGTTTCCTTTTTTGCGAAGTTTAATCCCGGATTCCGGGGCTGCTTTGCTTTGCCATTTAATAGTCACTTCGGTTGGCCCGAGTTCCTGAAGATAAGGACCGATATCAAGAGCGTTTTTCCGGCGTGAAGCTACAGACTTAGCTTCTTTAAGGTCAAACACTCCCAGCGGTCTGGCATCACCATGAATTGGCTTCCAAAAACACGCTAAAGAATCTTTATTCACATCAAAATACATCACCCCACAATCTTTAGAGTCCGCAAGAAGAACAGCTGACCCGGAGGAAAAAACGAGTCGCTCTGTACCCGCGTCTTTGTAAGCTTGGATAGTGTGATTATGGCCGTGCAGATATCCCATCACCTCTCCAGAAGTCATTAAATGTTCCAGGATCGTATCGTGAGTCTGAGGGTGAGTGTAGTGGGTAACGATAAACTTATACGGTTTCTTGCTGCTAAGTAAAGTTTTCTGCAGCCACTGTCTGCGTTGGGTTGAAAGATTGGGCCAATTCTCTGTACAATCAAAGGCCGCAAAAAGAAAATCACCGTATTCTAATGACCAGTAATCCGGTCCAAAATACTTATGATAAATCGCTAGTTTTTTTTTACGCAGTTCTTCGGGGCTAAGACTTTTCTCCTCTTCGTCAGCAGGCCAGATAGTATCATGATTGCCGGGAACAAGGTATAATGGAGCCTCGATTTTTGATAAAATCCCCTTCATCTTTATATATTCTTCTTCTGTGCCCGAGTGGGTTATATCACCGGGAAATATAACGATATCCGGCCGGAGAGAATTTACAAGCTCTACAGATTTGGCAGCCCGTTGATAATGCGCTTCATCGCCCGGCACCGGCTGCGTATCGGAAATCTGCACAATACGGAAAGGATAAGTTATTTGATCAACTTCATTCCCGCCGAATGTATCTGTAATGCCAAGCGTCAATGTAGAGATCAGGATTAAAAGCACACACATTGGATTTTTGGAAAATTTAGATACCATTTTTTCTTCCTTAATCAAAACCATGATTCTGGTTCTTACCGAGCTGTTCAACTGTTTCAAAAAACCGGTCATATCAGGAACCGGAATCTTTCTGTCGTCAACATCAATCATAATATAACCCCCATGTTATAGTCATAACGCACCCCATGAGAAGAGATCGCTTGAGTTACAATACTTGTAAGCGTTCACCCAGTTTTAATAGCATTTTTTGGCCTAAAAACAAGCATTTTTGACCGAAAAATGGGCTGTTTTACTGCTTTTTTGAAACAGTGCCGCGTTTCTGGCTCAAAAACATCGTTTTTGCGTGCACGCTTATGAAAATAATTCCCTACGACAGCTTTGAAATTACGATGTGGGGATGAGTTTTGCAAAGTCCGTCCCGGTGGGGTTCTGGAACACACGCAGGCCAAACTCAGGCACAACGGCCAAAATATGGTCGAAGATGTCGGCCTGAATCGCTTCATAGTTGGCCCAAACCTTGTCACTGGAAAAAACATAAATCTCAATCGGAAGCCCGTACTCAGTGGACTTGAGCTGCCGCACAAGAAAGGTCATATTCGGATTGATCTTGGGATGATTTTTCAGATATGCGATCACATAGGCGCGGAATGTACCAACATTCGTCATCCGCCGACCGTTGACCCGTTCGCTGTCATCGACATTTTCGGCTTTGTTATGCTCATCGATCTCGCATTTTTTCGCATCGATATACTCCGTCAGGTACTGAATCTTGCGAAATTTATCCAGCATCGGCTCATCGCAAAAACGGATGGTGTTCATATCGATGTTCAGCGAGCGTTTGATGCGCCGCCCGCCGGAGTCGCTCATGCCGCGCCAGTTCTTGAACGAATCGCTGATGAGCGCATACGCTGGGATCGTCGAAATCGTCTTGTCCCAGTTCTGCACCTTCACCGTCGTCAGCGAAATATCAATCACATCGCCGTCGGCACCATACTTGGGCATCTCGATCCAGTCGCCCAGATGGACCATATTATTCGCCGATATCTGAATGCCCGCGACAAAACCGAGGATCGCGTCCTTAAAGATCAGCATCAACACCGCCGTCATCGCCCCGAAGCCGGCCAGAATACTCGTCGGATCCCTGCCGATAACCATGCCGAGGATAATAATGCCGCCGGCAATAAACACGATGATTTTGATCACCTGCACAAACCCGCGAATCGGCATCCGGCGGGCAAACCCGTATGTGCGGTAAATGTCGATCACGCTGCTGAGGAACGCATTGATGACCAACATCCCAATGACGATCATATAAATAAAAGCCGACACCTTCATGAACCGTCCGCCACCCAGTGTGTTAACGAAGACGATCGGCGCAGACTTATAGATAATAACCGCCGGAACCAAATGGGACAGTAGCGTAAACACACGATGTTCGTCCAGAATATCATCCCACTGAGTCTTGCTCTTTTTGACGAGCCGCCGAACAATCCTCAGGACGACTTTCTTCGTGATAAAGTTGGCGATCCATGCCAGCACTAAAACAACGGCCAGCAACCCCGCCTGAGCATACAGGCGATGTTGTACCGGCAATTCTTCAAGCCACTGTCTGAGTTCTTCCATAACCGGCCTTCCTTTTATCCGTTAAAGTTAGGGCATCCGCTCGCGTTGGGGCACGCTTGGCACTTCGACGCAGCGGCGGGTTCTTTAATCACTGCACTGAGTGCGGAAAATTGCTTTTCGACTTTTTTCTCGCCACACTCAGGACACGCCGGGCCTTTGGCAGAACCAGATTTAACCAGCACTTCGTTCACAAACCCGCATTTGCTGCACTTATATTTAAAAATTGGCATTTCGTTTTCCTATCAACTTCATTTATCAACCCTTACAAAAACACCGCCAGCACATAACGCCATACCGACGACGCATCTTACCATATTCGGCCAGTCTGTCAAATTGTTATCCCTGCGTTGCCCCCTCCGCTCTGCGATCTGTGGCGGAAGAAGTATGCTCCGGGTTTTTATGGGCCACACCATAGACCGTTGTCAGCAAGAGAAACAAGAGAAAAATAGGGCTGGGTGCAGAATAAAATTATGTGCACAAAAAACTCATAGACCCGAACGGCTAACTATCGCAGATTCAACTGCTTAGCCATTTCTCTGGCAACGCTGTCGGGTATAAAGACGCGTTTTTTTGATCCGGTTTTCAACTTTGACTTATTAATTTCTTGAATTTGAGCCGATATTATAGTATAGTTATAACTGCGGGTTAACCCCTGCGATGTTCGTGACAGAGGCCGACACGGGAAGAACCGATAAAGTTCCCAAGGGAAGCCAG
>JAGGWF010000157.1 GCA_021157685.1 Planctomycetota bacterium
AAGTATCTGCCGAATCTGACCGGCGCGCATATTGTTTTGATCGGCCATTTCACGAATACGCATATCTACTGTCGCTTCGATACCAGCGGCCTTTAATGCTTCGAGGGCTTTTTCCGGTTCAATGCCGATTTCCTCACACGTCTGTTTCAGGGTTTTCTGTCCGAAACCGCTTCCACCTCCACCGCCGCCTTCGCCGTGTCCACCGGCGGGGCGTTCGGTTTGTCGGTCTGCGGCAATCGCAAACAGTTCGTTTGGCGAGAGGTTTTGCTGTTCGGCGACAGTGCCGAAGATGTCCGAAGGGCTTACTTCGATCCCGGCGGCTTTGAGATTCTGGACGATCATGTCCAGTTCAATATCGGATTTTTTTGCCAGTTCTTCGAGGGTCAGAATTTCGGCGTGCGGAATCGGTGGTTGTTTCTGAGGTTCTTCCCAACTGTATTTAATACGGTCATTCAAATCCAACAATGAGCTGCATGGCACAAAAGGTTTCAGCGCTCCCCAGAATACAAGGCCGCAGACGGCGAGGGCTAAAATCCATTCTGTCTGAATTTTTGAAGTGGCTTGGATTTTACGGACAAAATAATTCATTAGCGGTTTAAGGTTTAGCCAGATATGCAGAATGGAAACGATTAGAAACAGCGTGCCGAAACAAATATGTACCGCACCCCATTGATGCTTGCTAAGGCCCCAGAATGTCCAGTTTGTCCAATTGGCAATGCGTCCTGAGGGCGTGATGTACAGAACAGCACCTGTGACGACGATAACAATGAAAGAAAAAGCTGTCAGAAGTGATACAAACGGTCTGAAACGAAATTTATTTTGCTTGCTTATACGAAAATCTCCAAAAATAAAACGATCTCTATTGGCTCTATTTTAGTGGATTGTGCTGGTTTCGCAAGCAAAAATATACTATCGTACCGAATACTTAAGTGGATTTATGCCGAATCACGAAGATCGTTAAGGTCTTCGTCAGGAAATGCTTTGCCGCTTTCAAGCATCCGTGCGTATTCCAGACTATAGCGTGTCCAAGGGATCGCTTCGAGCCGGTTGGCTTCGATTGGAATGCTGAGTCCTTCACAGATGCCGAAAGATCCATCTGCGATTCGTCCCATCGCTTGTTGAATCTCGATAAGCGTTTTTCTTTCTTCCGCCACTAATTTGAGATTGAATTCCTGTTCGTAGTTGTCTGTTCCGAGGTCGGCCAGATGGACCGGCGTACTGGACAGGTCGCCGCTACCCTGGAAGGCCGATTCTTCCATGGAACTGACATCGCCGAGTATTTCCTGCATTTTGTCAATCAGCCGTTGCCGGTAATCGTCCAACTGCTTTTTTGAAAGCTTATCAGATTGCTTCTTTTTAGCCATGTCATTTCCTCAGATCGTGTTAGAATGTCTTTTATAGTATACGATAACGAAGTCCGAAAAGTTGCCGGAAAGCATGGAATTTTTCTTGAATTTTACGGCCGATAAAATTTAACGGGGGAATTATAGATTTATTTATGGATTTGCCAGCAGGATTGTAGTAGTAGATAGTTCCATTTTTTCGTAATAGGACTTGTCGGGGCTTATTACAGACCTTCGGCGGCTCTTTTTTGTGAGGAAACAGGTTGATTTAGAGGCGTATTTTTGTAAAAATGCATACAAAGAGTATAGTTTTTTTGTTTGTGTTGATTGCTTAGATGACTGGGATCTCTGAAAAACTGCCTCATCTCAGAGGAAATCGGGTTTTATGACACTATAAAGCACGGTTGTTTTCTAAAAAACTGAGTTATTCAGAGGTCTTGACTATAATCCGGCATTCTTTTTTGGTGTATTACAGTAGAATTGACAGATAGCAGTGATTACTGTGTAGGAGAAGTGAAAATGATCAATGGTCTGGTTCCAAAACGGATGTTTCTGACCAAGGGTGTCGGACGGCATAAATTTAAATTGAAATCTTTTGAGGATGCGCTGCGTGCGGCGGGCGTGGCCCAGCAGAATTTGGTACAGGTGTCGTCCATTTTGCCGCCGCATTGCAAGATTGTCAGCCGAAATGAAGGCGTTAAAGCGTTGCAACCCGGAGCGATTTGTTTTTGTGTGATGGCCCGCTGCGATACGGACGAGCATGGTCGTTTCGCTGTGTCATCGGTTGGAGTGGCGGTTCCCAAAGATCGTGAGAACTGGGGCTATCTGAGTGAGGTTCATGAGCATGGTATGAATAAGGTTGAGGCTGAAGATATGGCCGAAGACCTGGCGGCCGGAATGCTTGGGACGACGCTGGGGATTGATCTGGATCCGGACCTGGCGTGGTCAGAAAAGGAACAGGCGTACAAGTCCAGCGGCCTGTTTGTCAAGACGACCAATATCACCCAGACCGCCCGCGGCCAAAAGGACTTGTGGACGACGACGGTTGCGCTGGCAGTGTTCTTATTTGATTAATCAAGGGTGGGCTGTGCCCACGCGGGATATTGTATGTTAAATAAATCGACCAATGTGTTTGGCGATTTCCCATCGAAATACACCGATTCCCAAACGGCGGCGATTTCGATTTTGCCGGTTCCTTATGATGGGAGCAGTACCTGGATCAAAGGGGCAGATAAAGGCCCGCAGGCAATTTTGGATGCTTCGTATAATCTTGAATTTTACGATATCGAAACCGACAGTGAAGTTTTTCGCAAAGGCATTTTTACTGAACCAACGATCAAAGGGTTTGATATGCCGGAACAGGTTACCGAAGCCGTCCGTCAGCGAACGACCGCACTGCTGGATAAGGACAAATTCCCCGTTATTCTCGGTGGGGAACACTCTGTCAGTATTGGCGCGTTCGAGGCGATGGCGGATCGTTATGACAACCTGACGATTTTACAACTTGATGCGCATGCTGACTTGCGGGACGAATATAATGGTTCGCGATACAACCACGCCTGTGTGATGGCGCGGGCGAAAGAATACGCCCCGATTGTTCAGGTTGGTGTTCGCAGTATGGATGTTTGCGAAAAGAAGAATATGGACGCTGAGCGGATGTTTTTTGCTCACGATATTTACTGGCGTCCGGATTTCGAATGGGTTGAGCGGGTGATTTCATTGCTGACGGAAAATGTGTATCTGACCATTGATCTGGATGTGTTCGATCCGTCAATTATGCCTGCGACCGGCACGCCGGAACCGGGTGGACTGGCGTGGTACGATGTGATTGCTTTGATTAAGGCGGTTTGTAAGCATACGAATTTGGTGGGGTTTGATATTGTTGAACTGTGTCCGCGCGAGCATCTGTGGAGCTGTGATTTTCTGGCGGCGAAGCTGTTGCATAAGACACTGACCTATAAATTTTGTCTGGGAACGCGGGCGTCTCGCCCGCAATAGAAAATGCGACCGGGACGGTCGTGTTCTCAGTGTTTGTATCTGAACAATGAGGGAATAAGATGCGTGTGATACTGTGGATAATTTTGTTTGGTTTGGTTGGTCTTATCTGTTATCGACGCTATAAACAAGGGAAATTTATGGCTGTTCTTATTACGATCCTGTCGATTGTCGCGGCGGTTTATCTCGGGTTGTCGGCGATGCTTTTTCTGACGCAGTCCCGTGTGCTGTACCAACCCAGCCGGGGTTATGACTACAATCCGGCCGATTATGGACTGGAATATGAAGCGGTCTCGTTAGCCACGCCGGACGGGGTGGCACTGGTGGCGTGGTTTGTTCCCGCAGAAGGCGCAGAACGGACGGTTCTTTTCTGTCACGGTAATGCTGGCAATATCTCGCATCGGCTGGATACGCTGAAGATGTTTCATGAACTCGGATTAAACTGTCTGATTGTGGACTATCGTGGCTATGGGCAAAGTACCGGCAAACCCACGGAAATAGGTACAAAGATCGATATTCTGGCCGGTTTTCAATGGCTCATCGAAGAAAAGGGCATGCGGCCGGAGGAGATTATTTTGTTCGGGCGTTCGTTGGGGGGCAGTGTCGCCGCGATGATTTCCAAGGATGTCCATCCGGCTGCCCTTGTGCTGGAAAGTACTTTTACCTCGTTTGATGATGTTGGGGCACATTATTACCCATGGCTGCCGGTACGGCTGTTCAGCCGGTTTGAGTATAACACGCTTGAGGCGGTTAAAGAAGTTACATGCCCGGTTCTTGTCATCCACAGCCCGGATGATGAGATTATTCCCTACAAATTCGGCCAGCAGATTTTTGCCGCTGCGAACGAACCCAAACAGTTCGCTGATCTGAAAGGTACACATAACGAGGGTATCTATGACAATGGCGATCTGTACAAACAAATCTGGCAAAACTGGTTGGAGTAGTTAAACAGATAGGGTAGGCTATGCCCACGCTGATTAAAATGGAAAAATTCCTTTTTAAGAACTGCACGGGCATAACCCACCCCATAAAATAACCGCATCGACAAATTTTTTCAACTGCTCCTGCGTGGGCGGATCCCACAATAACCGCGTGGGCATAGCCTACCCTATCTGTTTAACTAC
>JAGGWF010000020.1 GCA_021157685.1 Planctomycetota bacterium
CCGAATAATCCATTCATTTTGCTTGAGGAGTATTTCACTCAAAGTACGAAAGATATTATGCGTTTTCGCATGGACATTGCCCTGCGGGCGATGGAGCATGTCGTCATCCCTGAAACACAGTTCCTAAGTACATTTATGACAAACTCGGCGAAGCCGAACGCGACAACATCAGCCGCCTCATGAAGATCGCCGACATCATTCGCGCGTAAATACAAAAAGAGCACACGGCTGCAGACAAGCTATATCTTTCCCTTGTCCCATTGTTTAGCAAGAAACTCGAGTTGTTTAATGATGTTGGCGTATTGGGGATTGTTGTACAGATTACGCTGTTCATCGGGGTCATTTTTCAGATCATACAATGCCCCGTCTTTATCTGTGATGCGCTCATCCATAAAAAAGATCAGCTTCCAAGCTTTTGTTCGCACCATCACTCGCCGCCCGCCGCCGCGCAGTTCATTATACATACTTTGGCTGTGGTCGATTTCGGAAAAACACGCCGGTCGCCATTGCTTGACTTTGCCTTTGATCAACGGGATTAAACTCTTGCCGCGGATATCTCCAGAGATGTCCATTCCGGACAATTCCATCAGCGTCGGTAAAAAGTCAATCATCTCAACCGGTTCGTCAATGACTTTCCCCTCAGGCAGCATGGCAGGGCAGTGCAATACCAGCGGAGACTTAACATTTGCATCATAAAACACCCGCTTTTTCCAGAGACCGTGTTCGCCGAGTTGGAATCCCTGATCGGAGTTGATTGCGATAACGGTGTCGTCCCAAAGGCCTTTCTTTTTGAGGGCCTCAATAAGCCGTCCCACCTGCACATCCACCAGCCGAACCATGCCGTAATAAGTGCCGCGGCACAGATCAATTTGCTCTTTGGTCAGGTTTAATCCGCCCGCATAGGTATCAAGCGGGCCTTGCTCAAATTTCGGTTTGTTTTTGAGTTCCTCGGCAGTGGGTAGCGGCAGGTCGATGGTTTTCGGGTCAATGAAATACTCTTTGGGTACATAACAGGCCACATGCGGGGCATGGAAAGAGACACGCAGGAAGAACGACTCGTTTTTTGCGGCCAGTTCATCCAAGGTCTTGACGGCCATATCACCCAACCGCCATGTTTCGGTTTCTTCCGGCCGAACCGGCAGGATGCCGCCAATCTGCCAGTGATGGGTCTTGGTATAGACCATAGGTTCCTTTAGGATGGGACTG
This sequence comes from Planctomycetota bacterium, assembly GCA_021157685.1. Lineage (GTDB taxonomy): Bacteria > Planctomycetota > Phycisphaerae > Sedimentisphaerales > Anaerohalosphaeraceae > 4572-13. The sequence continues at coordinate 1,207 of JAGGWF010000020.1, forward strand.
TCGGCCCCGAATTTTTTGATAAAATAAGATGTTGGATTTCCGCCAACATCCAGCAGAATCGGCACATCTCCGCGATTGTCCCATGACCGTTCAAAACCGTGAATCTTACCGACATTAACCGGCGTGGTTCCTGCGGCTGTCCAGGCATCGAGCAGGTTTGGTTGGGTATGGAGTTTTTGCATCAAAGCATTATCAATATAGCCGCCTGGAGTTTTGGGTTTCTGACCCATCGCAACGGGGCCGACTTGATGGGCATAAAAACCGGTTTTCATACTTCGCCGCGAGGGCACGCAAACAGGGTTCTGTACAATCGCCGTTTCAAATCGCACACCGTTGGCGGCCAGTGCATCCATGTTGGGTGTTTTGGCCCACGGCTTGCCGTAGCATCCCAACGCATCAGCTCGGCCGTCATCCAGCATAATCCAGAGAATGTTAGGTTGACGGCCCGCCTTTTTTGAACTCTGGTCAGGTGATTTTTCTGTTGAGTTTTCACAGCCATAAAAAACAGGGAGTGTTGCTGCAGCAGTAATCCCCAATCCGACTTTTTGAAGAAAGTGTCTTCGATTCACAAGTGACCTTCTTTATAGTATTTCTTATCAACTTTGAATGGATGTTTATGGACCAAATATTTCATTCAAAATTTCATCCGGTTCGGGGGCGGTCCCGGGCTCCCAGGTTTTTTGCAGTTCGCCGTCCAGCAGGGCGACGACGAGGGGACTCATAAGGCCCCATTTCTTTTCGTTAGTCAGATTGCCGACAATGCAAGTGGTGTCGTTTGGCACATGGTCTTCCTTGCCATAGGGCGGAATCGACAAAAATGCGATCTTGAACTGATCGATGCCTTGGTCGACCATCTCCCTGTAATACTCGCTGTACGCCGGTGCCATTTCCTCACAGGTCGGACAATCGTAGCGGTGCATCATCACGACGACCAAACCTTCTGAAATCTGCTGCCGAACATCATCCTCAACCACAAACTCCATCCAGTCCCATTGATTAACCGCTTGTGTTTCCGGAACCGGGTCTTTGGTCTCAACCTCTGGCACCGCTTTCTGGATCAAATTAATTTCCACTTGCCCGGTTTCAGTCAGCGTCACTTTCTGTCTATCACTGGCACCGGCGGTAATCAATATCTTATCCAGATCACTGGCATTGACCACCAGCACCTGCTCGCCCAACCGAACCGTGTACATCCCTGGCTTATCCGAAACCGTCAGCCTCAGCGCCCCGGATACAAACTCTTTGTCCAAAGACGGTGCCACAGCTTGCTGGAGTTTTTTCAACTTCCACTCCGCTAGCTGCTGTGTCAACCGATGCACTTGAAGTTTATACGACGCACAAGGGTCAGCTTCCACATCCCCCTGTTTAATGCAGTCCGGCCGGAATGTGATCATCGCCGGAGCGGCCAAGGCCATAACGGCAAGCACCGGAACGGCCACCGCCAGCATATGGAACACATCCGGCCATGGCGGTGGAAACAACTTGCAGTCCTTGGGACGGAAAAACGCCAGCAGGAGAAAGATCGGAATATCCATCACGAACAGGGTGATTCTCGGATTAACCGTTATCTGCCCAAAACAGCCGCAGGATTCGGCCCCGGTAACGATCTTGAAAATGGTTACAAAAATGAATCCGAAATAGGCCAGTGTTCCGGCAATCGAGGCGGCTTTGCGAAACAACCCGCTCACCAGCCATACGCCGAGGGCGAACTCCAGCGGGATCTGGATCAGGAAAAACTCATATGATTCCCAGAACCCCATCGGATTGTCCTGCCAGGACGGCACACAGGTAGCGACCATCTCGTGAAACTTCAACCCCGCCGCAACGATCAGCAGCAACCCCGCTAGCGTCATAATGATTTTGTTTATTATTTTCATAATGATAGTCCCTAGTCTATAGTTTTTAGTCTTAGGCTAATTATAGCATATCTCCATGAAAAAAAAAGTCTGTTATTTGGCCGGGTGGCCGGGGTAATTTGGGTTGGTGATTAAAACTTGAATTTCAGGGATGGGGTGGCACGGTCAAGCTGTGCTTGGCCGTGGGAGAGTGTGGGAAGGTTAGCATATTCGGTTGACTCTACAAAGTTGATGCGGTATTCTTTCTGTAAATGCAAAAAGCAACTTTGGAAAGCCAATGGAGCCGAAACAAGTTCATCGCAAATGGTGTAAACGCTGGAACCATCCCTGTCAGGCACACGCTTTAACATTCAGTTGCTATCGCAGCAGGCCCTTTCTTGACGAGCAGGCCGTGTGCAAAAAACTGGCGACGGGTGGCCGGGATGATTTGGGCTGACAATTGAAGGTTGAATTTCAGGGATGGGGTGGCACGGTCAAGCTGTGCTTGGCCGTGGGAGAGTGTGGGAAGGTTAGCATATTCGGTTGACTCTACAAAGTTGATGCGGTATTCTTTCTGTAAATGC
>JAGGWF010000271.1 GCA_021157685.1 Planctomycetota bacterium
ATCCACTGTCTTCTAAGTCTTAATACTTAGTAATAGTAATCACTTAACAATGCTCAATAATTTATATTTACTGAAAAATGGGTTCGTTTGGTTATTTCGTGTTTTTTACAGCTAAACATCGATTTTCAATGGTAACAAATTTCAGTCGTGCTCTTTTACCTATTTCACAAAATGGGTTCGTTTGGTAATTTTATGTTTTTGGCGTTAGATTTCATATCTGTGTACCTGACCAGACCCGGCCTGAGTCAACCAGACTCCAATGGAACCTGTCCTGACTGCCATACAATCATTGTCAAATAAGTGATGCATCTGAGATTTCACAAATAAATATATCTTCCAAGTCTTGATAAATTATCGTCCTACACCAACTCATGTTGAACATTATAACCGATGCGTTGATAATTTCCACCAACTTTATTGAAGTTAAACCCTATTTTCATTCAAATTGGTTTTTCAAGTCTTTTAATGCTTAAAATGGCGCTTGCCAGTGAAGACCATGGAAATACCCAGTTCGTCGGCTTTAGCGATCACTTCGCCGTCTTTTTTGGAACCGCCGGGCTGAACAATACAGGCCACGCCTGCTTTAGCCGCATTTTCGATATTGTCCGGGAATGGGAAGAACGCATCCGAGCCCATCGCAGCCCCCTTCGCCAAATCGCCGGCCATCTTGAATGAAATCAAGCCCGATTCGAGACGGTTCATCTGCCCGGCACCCACACCAACAAGCTTTTTTCCATTGACCAGTGTAATCGTATTGCTCTTAACATGCTTGGCGGTGATCCAGGCCAGCTTCAAATCCTCCAATTGTTCATCAGTCGGCTTCAGTTGAGTCGGGAACGTCAGTTGCTCCGGCTCCCACGCTACCAAATCGCGCTGCTGCAAGAGCAAACCACCCACGATGCAGCGAACATCGTATTCAGCCGCATCCATTTGGGTACGGTCAATCGGACCCGTTTCCAGCAGCCGTACGCGCTGGCCCCACCCCTTAAGTGTGCGAATCGTCTCAACAGCGTCCGCATCATAGGACGGAGCGATAATCACTTCCGCAAAAAATCCAGCCGCACCTCGGGCCTTGCCAAAACGGGCATAAGATTCCATAATCACAGTTGCCAACTCGTTGTTCACATTGCGGTTCAGGGCTATAATGCCACCAAAGGCGCTGACGATATCACCCAGATAAGCCTTTTCATACGCTTTGCAAATGTCCTCATCCATCGCACAACCGCACGGGTTCATATGCTTGACAACAACCGCCGCCGGAGTATCGAATTCCTTAACCAGCTCAAACGCCGCATTGGTATCCATTAGATTGTTAAAGCTGATCGGTGTACCGCCCTCCAGCAGTTTGGCATTGCCGACGCTGACTTCTGTGCTGTCGATGAGTTTATAAAACGCCCCTTTCTGGTGGGGGTTCTCGCCGTAACGCAACTCATTCTCTTTAACGATGGCAAGTGAGACACGATCCGGGAACAGATCATTCGCCCGAGCATTAAGATATTTCGAGATCGCCGCGTCATAAGAAGCTGTCAACGAAAAGGCCGCCCGTGCCAACTCTGTTCGCAGCGGCTGACTTGTCGCTCCGTTTTTATCCTTCATTTCGGCCAGCACTTTGTCATACTGGGCCGTATTGGTTACAATCGTTACGAATTTGTTATTTTTAGCCGCCGAGCGAACCATACTGGGACCGCCGATGTCGATATTCTCAATCGCTTCTTCGAGCATACATCCCGGTTTAGCCACCGTCTTCTCAAACGGATACAGGTTGACACACACCAGATCAATCGGCTCAATCTGATGCTCTTTCATCGCCGCGGCGTGTTCAGCATTATCCCGCAGACCCAACAGCCCACCGTGAATTTTCGGGTGCAGGGTTTTAACCCGACCGTTCATCATCTCCGGAAAACCCGTAACCGAGTCCACGCTCATCACATCAATTCCAGCGTCCGCCAACACTTTAGCCGTTCCGCCGGTACTGATAATTTCAACACCCATTGCCCGCAAAGCTTTGGCAAATTCGACAACTCCGTTTTTGTCCGATACGCTAACCAGCGCCCTTTTAATTTTCACATCCATTGTTTGCGCAATCCTTATTTTTGGGGTCTTAGTTTTCGATTTTTATCGTGTCTGCATTATTCGGGAGTATTCGGTGTCTCACACGGCCAAGCAGAGCTTGACCGTGCCACCCGTTGCGAGCTATTATTCTACCGTCACGCTCATCAACCGCCCTTTTGTGTCAGCCAGATACATCACGGCATCCGTGGTATTTACAGCATATCGCTGAACGGACGAAAAGTTTACCGAGTACAATTCTTTACCGCTTTTATTGTCCATAACCTTTACGATCCCCGGCAATGCGAATACAAAACCCTTTTGCGGCGTCTCGCAGATCATTCCCTCGCCGGACGCAACCTGCCAAATGGGCTTTCCGGTTTGTTTATTAACGCCATAGAGACCGTTTAACGGGCTATAGAGATAGATAATCTCGGTACCGACGGCAAATGTATCCCGAATAGGCGCCCCTGAGTGAAAAGGCGATTTCCAAATAAGCTTGCCGCTAGAAAGCCCCAATTTATAAAGTTTGGAGTCTAAGCTGCCAACATAAATATCTTCACCGTCCAGAACGAGTTGGCCCTTTATCCTGCCGGTTACATCATACTGCCAGAGTTTTTTGGCTTTGTTCGGACTCATGCCAACGACATTTCCGGCCTGTGTCGCGAACACCACAATGTCATCGGTTGCCAGTACTGACACGATGGGAGAATCATTGTCGGCGGTGGCGGTAAATTGCTGCCAAAAACCATCGATGTTGATGGCATGAAGACGGTTATCGGAACCGCTTATATATACATACTCCTTGTTTCGGGCCAAGCCGCATTCAGCGCTGCTGCCGACCTGTGGAAATTTTTCTTTAATGGTAAAGTCGCCGACATTCGGATCAAACACCATCATCTCACTGCCCACGATAAACCAGAATTTGTCCTCATAGCATACCGGTTTGCAAACCGGCAACCGGCTTGCGCTCAGTTGGGATGAACACTGCACCCGACCTTCTTTGCGGTCAATACAAAACAGAATATTCGTATTGGTCATGGCATACAGACGAGATCCCTTGACCCTCAGACCGGCGACTTCCTCATCGGCTTTCAGTGGCAAATTCATCTGCCAGTTATGGGTCCAGCCCGCTTCCCGAAGCAACTCCGCCGAAACCAGAGCGGCATTGTCCTGTCCCGCACCCGCCAGGCCGGAAAATAAGATGGTGCTTATTAGAAATATTAATTTTTTCATTATGCCAGTCCTCGCTTTTGCATATTTAATCGTACACTGATTGCAATTAAAATCCCCATTTTTACGCGGCTTCATAGCGTTACAACAGTAAGTTTCGGCCTTGCTCGCGGGAATTTACCACCCTCTAAGGGTGTTCCAGTTTTACATAATCGGCCAGATCAACATCGTTTTCCTGTTCAAATACCTGTAAATCGCGTATTCGTTCGACATCGTCTTTGATGCGATTGGCCAGCTTAAAAATGCAGGGTTTTCCCTCCAGCCGATTCTGCAGGTCTTCGAGCATCGGCCCCCATTGCCCACCATAGAGCTGAGATTTCAGGATCACCAGCATCCGCTGCGGTTCGTCAAGACCCCGAACAAACGAGTCCACCGGCAGAGTTGCCATTACCGGATCGTTTTTTTTGCTTTCCTGTGCCATGTTTTCCTCATCAACAAGCTGGAAAGGGCATTTTAGCTCAAAAGGGGCTTTTTTTCAACTGTTTTCTTAGTCACCAACAACATCCGGTGATTCAACGGAGGCCATTTCGGCCATTTGAGTAATAAATGCGGCCTTTCGCTGGTCAATCGATTCCTGCTGGCTGCGGATATATTCCTGACCGGCAACCACACTCTGAGCATGTGAGATCATCGATTCGACGGCTTCGGTGTCTTTTCCCTCAAAGGTTGTTACAGCATAGGCCAACACTGTAACATGATTTTCACTGATCCGGACAAATCCGCCCTCAATAATATAAAACGCATCGGAGCGTTCCACAATCTCACGGACCTGCATAATCCCGAATCCCAACGCCGCCAGCGTGGGACAATGGTTTCGCAAAATACCCATCTGACCATCGTGGGCCGGCACAACCACAGAACCAACCTTCGCATCCAATAGTTTGGCTTTGGGCGTCAGCAGAACCACTCGAAATTTACCACGCGACAATCCGACCATTATTTTTTCTGTGCCTTTTCCTGTGCCTCTTCAACATTGCCGATGTACATAAAGCTCTGTTCGGGCAGATGATCCCATTTACCCTCGCAAATCTCACGACAACTCCTGACGGTTTCGGCCACCGGGCAGTACTTCCCTTCCATGCCCGTAAACTGCATCGTTACCACAAACGGCTGTGAGAAAAACCGCTCCAGCCGCCGGGCGCGTGCGACGATCTGGCGGTCCTCGCGGCTCAGTTCATCAATGCCAAGAATCGCGATAATATCCTGCAAACTGTTATATCGCTGAAGGAACTCAAGTACCCGCTGGGCCACATCATAGTGCTCCTGACCCACGACATTCACATCCAGAATACGCGACGAACTTTCCAGCGGGTCAACCGCCGGATAAATTCCTTTTTCCGTGATTTTCCGGGACAGCACCACCGAGGAGTCCAGATGCGTAAAGGTCGTCGCCGGAGCCGGATCCGTCAGGTCATCAGCCGGGACATACACCGCCTGCACCGAGGTAATCGCACCGGATGTGGTGGAGGTTATGCGTTCCTGAAGCTGCCCCATCTCGCTGGCCAGCGTTGGCTGATAGCCAACAGCACTCGGAATCCGACCCAGCAATGCAGACACCTCCGAACCGGCCTGTGAAAACCGGAAAATATTATCAATAAACAGCAGCGTCTCGCCACCCATTTCACAAAGCGCCTCGGCCATTGTCAGACCCGTCAACGCCACCCGCAACCGGGCGCCGGGCGGTTCGTTCATCTGGCCAAAGACCAGACAGGTATTATCCAACACACACGCATCGGTATTGCCAATCTTGGTTTCCTGCATTTCCAGCCACAGGTCGTTCCCTTCACGGGTTCGCTCGCCCACCCCGGCGAAAACCGAATAGCCGCCATGCTCTGTGGCGATGCGGGCGATCAATTCCTGAATCAGAACAGTTTTGCCCACGCCGGCACCGCCGAACAGACCGGTTTTGCCACCCTTAACAAACGGGCAGAGCAGATCGACAACCTTGATCCCCGTTTCAAATACCTCCGACCTGGCCGTCAGTTCGGTGAATTTCGGCGGTTTGCGATGGATTGGGCGTTTTTCCTTAACCTTGATATCCGGGCCGCCGTCAACGGGCTTGCCAAGCAGGTTAAACACGCGACCCAGCGTTTCCTTGCCCACCGGCACCATCAGAGCCGAACCGGTATCAATCACTTCCATCCCGCGTCGAAGGCCCTGGGTGCTGCCCAGCGCGATTGCACGAATACGGCCGCCACCGAGATGCTGCTGCACTTCGCCAACTAAATCGATGGCGCCACCTTCAAATTCGCCCTTGACTTCCAAGGCATTATTGATGGCCGGAACCTGCATCACAAATTCCGCTTCAAATGTACTTCCAACAACCTGTGTGATTCGTCCACAATTCATTCTTTACTCGCTCACAATTGTTTTTCACCAACCGCTCCATTACTGTCGCGGCTCTGATTTATCCCTTGGCGGCTTCGACGCCGCTGACAATATCCAATAGTTCAACAGTAATCTGCCCCTGCCGGGCCCGGTTATAATCTCTCGTTAAATCTTTAATCATCTCATCCGCATTATCCGAAGCATTCCGCATACAGACCACGCGGGACAAATGCTCACTAACCGCGGCTTCGACAAAACAGCCAGCCACCGAGGTGTGGATAATCATTTTCGCCAGTGTTTCAAAAATGTCTTCCGGCGAGGGGCTGAGTTCGAAATCATCAAAACCCAATTCCCACGGCCATATCACCGTCGCCCGCGTCGTTAAATCATCGATCAGATCCACCACCGGCAACACCGTCAGCGTCTGGGCCTTCTGGCTGGCCGGCGAGAAAAAGCGGTTATAAACAATCCCCAGCCGGGCGATATTGCCCTTGGTATATTCATCAATGAAGAAATCACCAATTTTATTGGCCTGCTCAGCCGACGGAGCTTCGGAAAAGTCCTCATAGACCCCTTCCGGCTTGATCTTCAAGTGTTCCAAATAGCCCAGCACCTTTTTGCCTTTGGCATAGATCTTCAACTCGCGGCCAAATCGTTTGGCCATTCGGACATGCGTGTCGATCTGGCGAAATACTTCACTATTATAAGCCCCGCACAATCCGCGATCCGAACCAATCACGATCAGCGCATTCGTTTTGGATTTCGTTTTGGGTTCGGCCAAAAGTGGATGCTCAATGTGAGTCTGGGCGGTTACCATCAGATAAGCCAACTGTGCCAGCGTGTCATAAAAGGCCAACCCCTCGGCCCATTGATTGTAATACTGGCGATAGCGCACAGCGCTGATGGTCTCCATGGTTCTGGTGACCTTGCTGATATTCGCCGCCGCGTTGCGGTGCTGCAAAATTTGTCGTGTATTCGCCATAATTCAATATAAAAAAGCAACTATTAAATAGCAAAATTAAGGAACCGCCCTCAGCGGAACTTTATTTCAATTATTTTTCGTAATCTTTCTTCCATTTAGCTTTCATCTTTTTCATTTCAGAATTTAGCTCTATCTGTTTCCCGGGACATTGATTACTTCTGTCATATAACCAATTCCCTGCGTTATCACGAAATACAGGTTTACGCTTTGCTACTGGAGGCACCTTCTTGGCTTTGCCTGGTTCCAAAGAATACCAATATGCAACGGATGACATTTCGTTAGCAAGATGATTTCCATGTCCATGTTCAATTGTAACTTTTATTTCTTTTGTAAAATGGACAGGATTCTCAATGTGATGAACATAACTGGTCTGATATCCGCCCTCATTCCAAGGATTGTCAGACGGCGTAATGGTTGTCTTGCCCTCAAAGACCGAACTTCCATGGCGCAAAAAAGCATTGTCCTGCATACCCCATGCCTGATTCAGATAATCTTCAGTACCTGTTCCATGGATATCCGGCGGCCACTTATAACCATCTATCCAGATCATATCATCGCCCTCACCCCACCAATCTCCTCTGAAATTGGTTACACTGAGATTACACCCAAGGTAATGTCCTTTCCCTTTCGTCTCCAAAATCACATAGTTATTTTCCCACGCAAGGCGCTTCTTGTTTGCAATGTTTGATAAATGGCTAGCGGGACCATTTGCGGCAACTTCATGTCCCCAGCCGCCGAATGGGTTAGTTCTTCTGAATTCGGCATTGAAATATCCACTGCTTTCCGGTATAGCATCATTTGTTTCATAATCGATATAAAAAAACTGCGTATGTTCTTCTTTGCTTTCGTTAACGATTTCAATCACCGCCCTTTCATGAAACGGCATCTGAACATAACAATTTAGAGCGCACCCTCGGTTAAACTGATAGGGAAAACGCGTTGAAGCGGAGAATAAAAGTGATTCATAGGAAGCAACAAGACCGTGTCCTAAACCAAAAAAATCTCCAAGTGGACAAAGTACACTTGGATACTTTGCATTATCCCAAGTTATTTTCAACAGACATTCACGATAGTGAGCTGACTGCGTCAACCAGATATGAGTAAGTTTTCCCGGCCCTTTAATATCGGCAAGAACAACACTTTTTCCGACAGGTATTATCCAACGATCCTGATTGCGGCCAGTTTTATCCCACGATGAGACTCTGCCTGTTTTTGCATTGTTTATTAGTGAAAGTTTGGATAGCATTGTTTTGCTCCTGCTACAAAAGTTTATGTATCTTCTTTTTTACGCTATGCCCCAAATGAGAATCTGTAAATGGTCTTATAGGCCTCGATGGCTTCGGTCAGGCCGGTCATCAGTTTTTCATCGATATCGCCGACATTGACGATCAGATCAAGATACTCCGGGGCTTCAATCTCCAGCCAGGTAAGCAGTTCATCCATGAAATGGTTAACGCGAGGTACATCAATATCGTCGAGTACGCCGCTGGAACCAGCCAAAATACAAATCACTTCATGGGCAACATCCATCGGGACAAACTGTCTTTGCTTGAGTACTTCGACCATGCGGTAGCCACGATCCAACTGTTGTTGGGCCGCCTCATCCAGTTCCGTCCCCAGCCGGGCAAAGTCCTGTAACTCACGAAATGCCGCCAAGTCCAGACGCAGCCGGGGAGCGACTTTTTTCATCGCCTTGGGCTGGGCATCGCCGCCGACACGGGAGACACTGATACCGACATCGATCGCCGGACGAACACCGGACAAAAACAGCGACCGCTGCAAATAGATCTGTCCATCGGTAATCGAAATAATGTTTGTCGGGATATAGGCCGCCACCTGCCCTTCAAGCGTTTCGATAATCGGCAGCGCCGTCAGCGACCCACCGCCCAATGCTTCATTCAACTTGCAGGAGCGCTCCAGCAAACGGCTGTGCAGATAAAAGATGTCGCCGGGATATGCCTCGCGGCCCGGCGGGCGACGCAGCAACAGCGACAGCTCACGATAAGCGATAGCGTGCTTGCTCAGATCGTCATAGACACACAGAGCATGTCCTTTTTTGTCATACATAAAGTATTCGCCAATGGCGGTTGCTGCATACGGAGCGATATATTGCATCGCAGCACTTTCAGCAGCCGCTGACATCACGACGATGGTATGTTCCATCGCACCATGCTTTTCGAGCGTGGCCACGACTTCTGCCACGGTGGACTCTTTTTGACCAATCGCCACATAGATACACACCACACCTTTACCCTTCTGGTTGATGATCGTATCCAGCGCAATGGCGGTTTTTCCGGTCTTGCGGTCGCCGATGATCAGTTCGCGCTGGCCGCGGCCAATCGGAACCAGTGCGTCCACACTCTTTAAGCCCGTAGCAAGCGGCTCCTTGACCGGTTGGCGATCCGCAATACCGGATGCCGGGTATTCGATAAAACGGTGACCATCGCTTTGAATGGGGCCTTTGCCGTCGATTGGCTCACACAGCGCATTGACCACGCGACCGAGCAGAGCGTCACCCACCGGCACAGAAAGCACCTTGCCGGTTCCGCGAACCGAATCGCCTTCTTTAACCTTAGAATAATCACCATAGATGATCGCACCGACCGAATCTTCGTCAAGGTTAAACGCCTCACCAACCACGCCACCGGCAAATTCGAGCAACTCGCCAGCCATCGCGTTATCCAGTCCGTACACACGAGCAATACCGTCACCCACTTCCAAAACGGAACCGACCTGGGCGACATCGACCTGTGTTTTATACCGCCTGACCTCTTCTTTGATCAAGCTGCTGATTTCACTGACATCAAACTTCATAATGATAACTCGTATTAAAAGTCATTTCTTCTTCCGTATCATTCCTCTACTATTTTGATATTAAATATCAAAGTGCAAATAGCAAAATGACAAATCAAAAATTAAAAATCATCGCTTTCCTTTCAGGGTCAAAATACTTGAAGCCAGAATATTGGAAATCTCGTTTAACTCACCCAGAAACCATTCGACCTCTTCCGGCTTTGCTCGCTTGCTGTCTCTCAACAAAGCAAACCAGACTTTGCTTTCATTCGCAGACTTCAAAGAGATATTAAAGTAATTTGTAAACTCTTTCTTACTGCTCGCCGATTGCCCCTCGACATAATTCGAAAGAACACTTGTCCCGCTACGCAAAAGCTGATCGCCAAGACGCCGAGACACATTGCCTTTCGGCAATTGATCGAGAAAGTCAATCATCTTTAAGACAAATGTGTACAATCTCCGCTTAAATGACTCTTTGAATTTTTCTTTGTCATTTTGCATTTTTATTTTTGATCTTTAATCTGTTTTGACCTGTTCACGACCGCATTGACCGTTCGATCCAGAATCGTTCGCACCGAGTTATCGATCATCAAATCACCTTTGCGGATCACGATTCCCCCGATAATCTCAGGGTCCACCGTCACCGACAGCTTAACCTCGGCATTGATTGCGTCCCGAATGTCGCTTCTAAGTTTTTCAAGTTCTGTATCATCGGGCGCTTTGGCCAGCGTTACCTCGATCCGATACAGATGCTTATGCTCATCAGAAAGCACCTGGTAGCGTTGCCCGATACCGTGCAGGAAGTTTATCCGGTTTCGCTTGGCCAGCACACAGAGAAAGTCCAGTGTTAAACTGTTGATCCGATCGGTAAAAACACGGCGGACTATCTGTGCCTTTTCATTCGGCTTGACCTCGCTAAGCGTCAGCAATGACAAGAACTCCGGCTCGTCGGCAAGGACTCCGCTGATGGCCTCCAGATCATCGGTGACCTGATCGATCAACCCGGCTTCCTGGGCCAGCTCGAACATCACATCACTGTAAATTTCGTGAACAATATGTTTTGCATTGCGAGCCATTGAATTTATTGTCCCTGCTGTTCTTTTAGCCGGGCAATCGCCTCGTCAATCAGTTTTTGGTTATCGTCGCCGTCCAGCGTTTTGCCGAAGACCTCTTTTCCCAGTTTGCGAATAATATCGCCGGTCTGATCCCAAAGTTCGTCGGCGGCCTCCATTCGCTCACGGTCAAGATCAGCTTCGGCACGAATCCTTTTCTCTTGGAGCTCTTTCCGTGTTTTCTGGTGGACCTCTTTGGCCTGACGTTCGGCCTCCTTAGTCCGGGCGCCTATGATGTCCCGCCCCTGTCGCTCGGCATCAGCTAATTTGGCACCATACTCATCGAGCACTTTTTTCGCCTCGGCACGCGTTTTTTCCGCATCAGATATCTGCCTTTCAATATGCTCAGTACGGCTGGTTAACCCAGCCAGCATCGGCTTCCAGGCAAACTTCCACAGCACCACCAAGAGCACAAAGAACCAAACCAGTGTCCAGATAGATTCCCCGAATGTCCCGCTAAAAACGCTGGGAGGTTGCTCACCCTCAGCAATCTCTTCTGATGCCAACAGGACATCACAGAGACAAATCTGCACGCCAAGAAATAATGCGATCCAACGAACCCGCATGTCAATCCCTCTCTGTGTAGTCAATTA
>JAGGWF010000077.1 GCA_021157685.1 Planctomycetota bacterium
CTCCTGAGCCTTCTTAAGCATATCGGCTGGATTTCTCGCTTTATCTAACAGTTCCTCCAATTCGATCAGGTCCCTGTCGTACAATTCCCACAAGTGATCGTCCAAAAGCTGCATTCCCATCTTTTTGCCGATCTGGATACTGGATTCGATACGATAAACCTTATTCTCACGGATCAAATTTGAGATCGCGGGGGTTACCACCATGAATTCATAGGCCGCGATACGGCCCTTTGGTTTTCTGGGACACAGTGTCTGACTCAATACCGCAATCATGTTGGTGCTCAGCTGAACTCGAATCTGCTCCTGCTGATTAACTGGAAAGGCATCGATAATACGGTTAATGGTTCCCTGACAACCGGTTGTATGAAGGGTTCCAAAGACAAGGTGGCCGGTTTCGGCGGCACTGATGGCCGCTTCCATCGTTTCCAGATCCCGCAATTCACCGACAAGAATTACATCGGGGTCCTGACGCAAGGCGCGACGCAGGGCTTCTGAAAATGTGGTCACATCCAGCCCGACTTCCCGCTGGTTAATAATCGACTTTTTGTGTTGATGATAATACTCAATCGGTTCTTCAACGGTGATAATATGACGGTCCAGCGTTTCATTGATATAGTTAATCATCGCCGCCAAAGTCGTCGTTTTACCACTGCCGGTCGGACCGGTTACCAGGAACAATCCTCGCGGACGCCTGCATAATGCGGCACAAATTTTTGGCAAACCAATCGTCTCAAGACTTAACAATTCCGACGGAATCAGACGCAAGACCATCGCAATATTTCCTTTTTGCTTGAAGACCGCCGTTCTGAACCGCCCTGCATCCCCAAACGCGAAACCATAGTCGGTCCCGCCCGCTTCCTGCAGTTCCTGCTGGTTTTTTTCAGGTGTAATACTCTTCATCAGCGAAGTGGTATCTTCGGACTCGAGAACTTTTGTATCCAATGAGCGAAGCCGGCCGGAAATACGCAGCGTCGGCGGTCGCCCGACCGTTAAGTGTAAATCAGACCCACCCATCTTAATACACGCTTCCAGCAATCGATCAATATTCAAAGTCAAACCGGCCATTATTCAATCCCCAAAAAAACTTTTCCAATAGTTCTATGCGTCCGCGACCAAACCCTCGACCTGAGCGACACGAGATACTTCTGCGGGTGTCGTAATCCCTCTAAATACTTTCTTTTTCCCATCCGCTAACAAGGAGTTCATGCCGGTTGCCAAAGCCGTCTTTCGTAATTCACCGGTTGGTGCCCGAGCAAGGGCCTGCTCACGCAATTGATTGTTCATTTCCAACATTTCAAAAATAGCAATCCGGCCCTTAAATCCCGTTCCCTCGCAACGACTGCAACCGGCCCCCTTATAAATGGGATGCTCACGCATATCGCCTGGCTTAATATTGAGCAGTCGCAGGAAATGCGGGTCCGGCGACTCATCGACAACTTTGCATTCGGTACAAATAGTCCTGACCAACCGCTGGGCCATAATCGCCTGGATTGAACTGGCAACCAAAAATGGTTTCACACCCATATCAATCAAACGCGTAATGGCACTCGGAGCATCGTTCGTATGCAGGGTACTGAACACCAAATGCCCTGTCAACGCCGCCTGAATCGCAATATCGGCAACTTCCCCATCACGAATTTCACCAATCAGGATAATATTGGGGGCCTGACGCAGCATGGATCGAAGAATCGTTGGGAATGTCAAGCCGATGTCTGCTCGTACCTGACACTGGTTAATGCCCACGATATTATACTCCACCGGGTCCTCGGCGGTAATGATCTTCTTGTCCGGCCGGTTCAACTCCTGAAGCGCTGAATACAGTGTCGTTGTTTTACCTGAACCCGTTGGCCCGGTTACCAGAAAAATACCATTGGGCTGTTTGATGATCTTTTTAAACCGCGCATAATCATCCGAATCAAAACCGATCGCCTGAATACCGATATTGACTGATTCCGGGCGTAAAATACGAAGAACGGTACTTTCACCGTGATATCCCGGCAGGCATGAGGCACGGAAATCAATATCCTGATCATCAATCGTGCGTTTAATACGGCCGTCCTGGGGCAGCCGGCGTTCTCCGATGTCCATCCCGGACAAAATCTTTATACGCGCCAAGAGCGGGGGCTGCATATTTTTGGGGATATTGTCCCGCTCGATACACACCCCATCTATACGATACCGAATCCGCACACGGTCAGCCATCGGTTCAACATGAATATCACTGGCTCCCATACGCACGGCCTCATCGATAATCAGATTGGCCAACCGGACAATCGGACCATCGTCAGTTTCGCTATCTGATACCTGGGCATTCCGCACTTCGGCCTCAATGGCATGGCCCATCGCCCGTAATTCCTCGGCTGTCTGGTCAATGCTGCGGCGGTATTCATCCGTATTTTCCTGAACAGCACTTGCGTCCTCAATATAATTATCTATCTTTGTCGGACTTGCCAAGCAGCATCGCAAGTCCATATTGAGCCGGAAACGAAGCAAATCCATTGTATCGAGATCCATCGGGTCCTTAATAATAACCCTTAATTCACCATTGTCCTGGCTGAGGGGGATGATGCTGTGTTTTTTGATGAGGTCTTCCGGGACCAATTTGGTGACATCAGAGGGGATATCAACCTTATCCAAGTCGACAAATTCAAACCCAAACTGCCTGGCCAGCGCCTTAAAAACCTGCTCCTCGGTGGCCAGACCATCGGCAATGAGGACTTCACCCAAGCGTTTATTAGCTTTCTTACCCTTTTTGATCGCAGCAATGAGTTTCTCTTTGCCGACATACCCTTTCTTATAAAGGATTTCGCCCAATCGTCTTTTTGATTTTGACATCCGCTCTCACTTCTCGATCAAAAAATATAGAATAATGACCTGAATACACAAGTTAGCGTGGCACGGGCTTCGGAGCCCGTGAATCACGGCCAAGATGGCCGTGCCACAAAAATACAAATTCCTATACTATCAAGTTGTGCATTATACCAAAAAAACCTCAATTCGTCAAACTTCCAATCACTCCAAAGGGTAAACATAACTAAAATTAAGACAAAATCGCTGTTTTTTCTCGCTATAAATCAAAAAAACACCCCCTCTGAAATCTGTTTTATGGGCTGTGTAACCCCTATAAAAAAAACCAAAAGACACTTGTGTGCATCCTTCGACTTTTCAATATTTCATATCAAGCAGGGGCTTCGCCCTCTCCGAGCCAGAGGCCTGCACCCCGAAAAGGGTAAAAGAGTTAAAGAAAAAAGTGTTATTGCCTGCCCGTTAACCACTGAGCTGCAACTTGTGCCAAATCTTCTAAATCTACAAAACAGTCGTTGTTAAATCAGCCGAAGGGCAGGCAGGGACGGAGGCAACACGAAACCCGAAACTGCCGTACTCGTAGTACGGGGCGCCAGTGCTGCCCCGGGTGGACGACCTGAGGTAGCTGCCGGCGCTGCCGCAGTACGACCCACCACGGATGCCGCGAGCGGACCCCGACAGGTAATCTCCACTATTATATGAGCTCTCCATCCATTCGAAGACATTACCCATCATATCATACGTGCCATTGAGTTCGGCGGAACCGCTGCCGACAGCCCACGGGCCGACAGGATCGGTCGCATATCCACTGTTGTAATAATTCCAGCCGGTTCCGCTGACGCCATCGCCCTGCGCAGGATAAGCATCGCCCACCGTCGCCCAGGTTTGAAGATTCGTTCCGTTCCAGTAGGCGGCCTTGACCCATTCGTCCTCGCTCGGCAAAAAATAAAATGCGTCTTTGTGGCGATAGAGATTGGTTCCGCCCGCGGCATTCGCAGCATCCCAGACATCCAGTGCGTAATCACCCGTTCCCTGTGTGCCCGTGAATTTGTAGGCCGCCTGATGGCCCGTACTGGTGTTGAGCCAGTTGACGAACTGTGCCGCTTCATACCAGCTAAGATTGTTGGTCGGGATATTTGTGCCGGTGAAGGAGGGACTCCCGTCATACGCAGAGGACGGACTGCCGGTTACCGGTCCGTAGGCGTTGGTAAACTTGGTCCACTGGGCATTGCTGATCTCAAGTGTGCCCATACGGTAGTCATCGCTAACAATCCCATAGCCGCTGGTGGGATTGGTATCACCGGAGATGGGCACAAAATCAATGTTAAACTCGTTCGCGGTCCCCTGGGCGAATATATCAGCAAACACCGACCCCGTGATACAGATACATACAGCGACTGATAATAAAAGTGTCTTTTTCATCTTTCCTGCCTCCCAAAATACATCTTTATCCGCAGGGCAACAAACCCTGCAGATCATCCTCTTCATTATAGGTATATCGTACCCCTCCCCCATCCTGAATTGAAAGAAAATTCTGCAAAAAACTATGCCTGATCGCTCAATCGCAAACGGACAAGATTTAACGCGGTCAGGGCCGAACGCAGCCGGACCCAATAACGGTTCATCGGTGGAAATCGACACTCTTTAACCTCACAATCACCGTCAATTACCACGGCGATATACACTAATCCGACCGGCTTTGGGGCTGTTCCGCCGCCGGGACCGGCGATTCCGGTTATCGCCACCGCGACATCGGCACCGGACTTTTGAGCGGCCTGCTGTGCCATCATACGGGCCACGGGTTCACTGACTGCCCCAAAATCCACAATCAACTTTTCCGGAATATCCAATTGGCTTATTTTTGCCTCATTACAATAAGTTATCCAGCCAGCCCGCATATAATCGCTGGCTCCAGGAATATCGGTCAGCATTTGAGATAACAACCCCCCAGTGCAGGACTCGGCCAAAGCAATCGTCTTACGACGGGCCCTCAGCCGTTCTCCGACGACAGCGGCAAGTGTCTGGTCATCTTCCCCGTAAACCCAATTGCCCAGACATTCGCGTAATACGACCTTGTCGGTTTCGATCATTGCCTGAGCCGTTTTCCTGCCGGCGGCCATGGCGACGATGTGCAAAACAATCTCTCCTGACCCACATGTGCAATTGATCAGCGGGTTTCGCCTTCGAGCCATCAATGCCCCCAGCTTCTGCGCTATGTCAGATTCACCCGCTCCGAAACATCGCAGCTTACCGGAAACTACAACGGGCCCTTCAGCAGACCATTCAATCCGAGGGACAACCTGATCGATAAACATACGCTTCATCTCTGCGGGGACACCGGGCATCACAGCCAGAGAGATCGTGTCTTTGCAGGCCCAAAAACCCGGAGCCGTCCCCAGTGGATTATCCAGAACCGTCGATCCGGCGGGGATACAAGCCTGAGAACGATTATTCGGGGCCATTTTCTTGCCGCGCGTTTTAAAAAAATCGCTGATCTGAACCAACAACTCCGGATGAAACTCAAGGGCCATGCCTAAATAATCCGCCACCGCCTGCCTCGTTAAATCATCATCCGTTGGCCCCAGTCCCCCTGTTATAAGGATGAGTTCGCCCTCTTGAGACGCCTGACGGATTGCGGCGACAATACGGAGTTGCTCATCCGGCACGGTCCAACTGCCCGCAACGGCCATGCCCCTGGCAAGCAACTGTCCCGATAGCCAGGCCGTATTCGTATCAACGGTCTGGCCGCTCAACA
>JAGGWF010000107.1 GCA_021157685.1 Planctomycetota bacterium
CGCCATTGGAAGTGGTGTCACCGAAGCCGCCTGCAAAGTTTTGATCAAACAGAGAATGTGTATTTCTGGCTCAAGGTGGAAAGATGACGGAGCCAGTTGCGTTTTAGCCTTGCGTTCATTGAAGCTAACGAAAGGCCGATGGCAACAGTTCTGGGGCTATGTAATGAGGCATGGATGCACACTATACTAAGCGAGCACCCGATGAAACACTTATAACTGTTTTTTATCCACAGACTTAGGTGTTCGCCAATAAATATTGTTTTTTCTGAAACTATTTCCACGATTCCGCGTCTTGTTAGATGAACGAACACTAATTAACAGGTCGGTAGAAGGAAAAAGCGTGACTGTGTATAAAAAAAGAGTACAATACAAGCCAAATAAATTCTTATTAGGGGCTTATTGAAAGGAATGGCTGTGGACTGGATCAAAGATTTCATGAAACCGGAGATTATTTGGGTTCTCGCGGGACTGCTTCTGCTGTTAATGGAATTTGCCGTACCGGGACTGATTATCTTTTTCTTTGGCATCGGCGCCTGGGTCGTCGCAGCGACTTGCCTTTTCGCTGACATCGGCATCAACACGCAGCTTATTATTTTCATCGTCAGCTCATTGGTGTTTTTGTTGGCGCTGCGAAAATGGCTGCGGGGAATCTTTGTGGGCCACACCTACTCCAAACAAGTGGGCGCACAGGATATGCACGACACAATCGGTCAAAAAGCCACCGTAACAGAAGACATTCTCCCGCCGCATTCGGGCCGCGTTGAACTGCACGGCGTTCTCTGGACGGCACAGGCCGCAGCAGATATCAAGGCGGGGGAAATTGTTGAAATTATTGACCAGGAAAGTTTAACATTAACTGTAAAATCTTTAGAAACGGAAGGGAAAACCAAATGATTTACTCATCATTACTCGCTGAAATGATTAATCCGATGTCCATTGTTTTAATTGTTATTATCGCCTTTGTCCTGATTACACTGTTTAAGACGGCTCGTGTCGTGCCGCAAAAACAAGCATATATCGTCGAACGGCTGGGCAAATACTCCAAAACCCTTGAGGCGGGGTTTCATATCCTGACTCCTTTCCTCGACAAAGTCGCCTACAGGCACACGCTGAAAGAGCAGGCCGTCGATGTACCGCCGCAGCAGTGCATTACCAAAGACAATATCGCCGTGGAAGTGGACGGCATCCTGTATATGCAGGTAATTGATCCCAAAAAAGCATCGTATGGCATTAACAACTATTCTTTCGCCTCAACCCAGCTCGCACAGACAACCATGCGTAGTGTGATTGGCAAGCTTGAACTGGACAGGACTTTTGAGGAACGCGAAACGATTAATGGTGCGATTGTGGCCGCCGTGGACAAGGCCTCGGACCCCTGGGGTGTCAAGGTGACCCGCTATGAGGTGAAAAATATCCTGCCGCCTCAGAGCATCAAGGACGCGATGGAAAAGCAGATGCGTGCCGAACGAGAAAAACGAGCCGTCATTGCCGAATCCGAAGGTGACCGTCAGTCACAAATCAACCGCGCCGAAGGTCTGCGACAGGGAATGATCGCTGAATCCGAGGGTGAAAAACAAAAACGCATCAACGAAGCAGAGGGCCGTGCGGCGGAAATCGAGAAAGTCGCCGTGGCAACCGCCCTCGGTGTTCGGGAAATCGCAAAAGCCATCAATGCCGAAGGCGGCAAGGATGCGGTCAACCTGCGAATTGCCGAGCAGTATATCGGAGAATTCGGAAAGCTGGCAAAGGAAAGCAACTCGATCATTATACCGACGAATCTGGCCGATATCGCCGGTGTGATCAAGGCGGCCACATCGGTCATCCAGCAACCGGAAAAATCAGCCAAGATGTAACCGTGCAACCTGAACGACACTTTTGTATAGTGTCCGCGCTAAGCGGCCAATGAAATGACAAAAGCCAGCCGAATCGTTAAATTTCGGCTGGCTTTTTTATTTGGATATATTGTTTGCGTTTAACCGTTTTTGGGTTTACTGCCTCTCGTGGGGCGTTTTTTCTTTGACCACGATTTTTTCATGCCCTTCGATTTTGGCTTTGATGAGGCGGATCGTTTATTGCCAAATGTACTCTCTCGCTTGCCGGATGTTTTCTTCTTGGCTCGTTTGAAGCTGGATTTCTTTTTGGCCGGTGACTGCTGCCTGGATTGATCGGAACCGGGCTTGGAGCCCTGTTTGGCTTTGGCGCGACGGCGCTGAGCAGCACCGGGTTTAGAGGGTTTGCCGCCTTTTTTCCCCTTGGGCTTTGAATCCATATCCACCCGGTGGGTGTAGGCAAACCCCTCGACCATCCTCGGTTTGAATTTGTGTTCGATAAACTTTTCGATCTGGCGCAGACTCAAAATCTCTTCCTCTGAAACAAATGTCATCGCGTCGCCGGTCATTTCGGCACGGCCGGTTCGTCCGATTCGGTGGATATAGTCTTCCGCATACGCCGGCACATCAAAGTTAACCACATGCGAGATGCCCTCAACATTGATTCCCCGTGCGGCGATATCGGTCGCGACCATGACCTGATACTGTCCGCGTTTGAAACCTTCCAGCGCCTTGAGTCGCTGCCGCTGGCTTCGGTCCGAGTGAATCGCCACCGCCTCGATATAATTTTGCTTCAGTTTCTTGCAAATTCGATCGGCGCCGCGTTTGGTCCGTGAAAAGACCAGAACACTACCCATTTCTTCGCGTTCGATCAGGTGCAGCAGCAGATCCATCTTCTGGCCCTTGGGGACGGGGAAGATATGCTGGGTAATCGTCTCAATCGGATTCTGCTGACGGCCGATCTGGATCATGACCGGCGATTTTTGTATGCTTTCGGTCAGTTTTTTGATTGCGGCGGGCATCGTCGCCGAAAACAGCAGGGTTTGCCGGTCGGCGGGAAGCTCCTCGATGATCTTTCGGATGTCGGTGATAAAGCCCATGTCGAACATGCGGTCTGCTTCGTCCAACACCAATATCTCGACCAAGGACAAATTCATGGCGCCACGGTTAATCAGGTCCAGCAGCCGACCCGGGGTAGCCACGACGACATCGACGCCCCGGCGGACAACCTTCATCTGAGGCTCGATCCGTGTGCCGCCATAAACAGCGACCGTTTTGAGTTTCATAAACCGGCCATAACCGCGGACGGCTTGTTCGATCTGAACCGCCAACTCGCGCGTCGGGGTTACCACCAGCACA
>JAGGWF010000116.1 GCA_021157685.1 Planctomycetota bacterium
ATGACAAATCAGAAGAAAGACCCATCAACGAAAAAAGCTGATCGCGGAAGGCTCGCTCTGGCGTCGAAAGAGGCGCGCTCCAATCGTATCGTCACTTTTGTGACTGATCGCCAATTAGAAGCTTTGGGACAAATGGCCGTAGAAGATAGCCGCACGCTATCGTCCCTTGTGCAAATAGTGATTACACAACACTTGAAAAATAACTCAAACAACCACAAAGGAGAAGGACAATGAGGAAGTTTTATTTGATGACAGCACTGATGGTGCTTTGCCTGATTCCAGCAGTATCTTTCGCTGTGAAAGAGATCATTCACGATGCCGAGTATTACATTATTGAGGCCCAGAATGGCGAGAAATGGGCTGCCGACGACAAAAAGATCGACAAGAAACTGGCTGACCTCCGCAAGAAAAACAACGGCAAGCCACCTAACATTGTCTACATCCTGCTTGACGATGTCGGTTTCGGCGAAATCGGCATGGATGAACTCAGCGTCATCCGAGGCTACAAAACACCCCGGATGTCGAAGTTTGCCAAGGAAGGGATAAGCCTGCAGCGAATGTATACCGAGCCCTCCTGTACACCGACGCGTGTGGCGATGATGACCGGACGCTACCCGACCCGAACCGGAACATCAGAGGCCAAGGCAACCCTTGCCGGTGATGGCTTGAATGCAGAAGAAATAACAATTGCTGAGGTGCTCCGGGATGCCGGATATTACACTTCCCATGTAGGCAAATGGCATATGGGAGATATCAATCAGGCCTGGGCCCACAACCAGGGTTTCATGCACGCCGAATTCCCTATTCACCAGCAGGGCCAGCTCGCTATTATGGGCAGGGATATGGAAAGCGCAGATGTTATCCGCGGTGTAGACGCCAGCCGTTCCGCCCAGGATTTTACCCTTGATAAATATTTTACCCCGGATCCTGCGCACATGGTTACCGGTGTTGAGATTCGAGATGGAAAAGTTTATGAAGTAGACCTGAAAGCTGGCGAGGTCTGGACGCAGAAAAAGTACCGGGAGATGAATGAACGATACCAGCGAAATGTACTAGACCAAATTCGCAAACTTGCCAAGCAGGACAAGCCGTTTTACGTTAATTACTGGCCGCTGTTTCCCCTTTCATTTGTTCAGGAATTCAGAAGTAAATACAATACCCTTAACGGCGGAACCATGGCGGACATCCTGGTTGAGGTGGACGAATGGGTTGGCGAAATCATCGACGAAGTAGATAAGCAGGGTATTGCTGAAAACACCATTATTGTGGTGATGGGCGACAACGGTCCTTTTATGCAATACATTGGCGCCTCCGGGCAGTCAGACCGAATTTACCGAGGTGGTAAAACCCAGCACCTGGAAGGCGGAGTGCGGGTTAATGCCTGGGTGAAATGGAAAGGGGTTATTGAACCTGGCAGCTTTGCAGAAGATATTATTCATGTCAGTGACCTTTATACAACCTTTGCCCGCCTGGGAAATGCCATGGACGGTGTTCCCAGAGACAGGGTGATTGATGGTCTGGATCAAAGCGGTGTGTTGCTTTTAGGCGAGACCCATGGTCGTCGTGACTATGTACATATCTATGAAGGTCCCACTCTGAAATCCGTGGTAAAAAATAAATACAAAATGCATCTACCAGAACCCGGAGATAACCCGATTACCGGCGCCCAGTTTTTTGATCTTTATCGTGATTCCAGAGAGGAACGCCCCATTGACTCAATCAAATATGGGGCGTGGGCTGGCGGTCAGTTCGCCGCAATGATCAAACGTCACAATGCGCTTAAACTAAAGTATCCTGACCGGCCTGCTGTTCATGATGTCCCCTATCAAGGGATCGAGAACCTGAGACCCGAAACCAAGAAACTTCTTGAGAGCTTTTTGCAGGGGTTGCCGCAAAAGTAAGACTGGCAAGTTGTGTGGAAATTATTAACTAAAGCTCTCTCGTCACAGGACGGGAGAGCTTTTAATTGAGAACGGCCAAGAAGGGTATTAAATAAGGCCCTTCTGCTGCATTCACAATGTGCCACGACATCGGAAATGGTGATCGGTTTAGTGGCGTTTGCATATATGAACTCCTCTGCCTTTCGCACAAGTCTTGGAGCGACTGAGAGACTGGAACCTTCCATAAGCTCATTGCGTCCTCAACCTGACCAGCATCAACTTCGGTGTCCGTATCGAAATGATTATACCCAACCATCGTTCGGCCCAGGCGGATGCCATTCATCCGGAAGTGAAAAGAACGGTGGTCTCGCACCTTCTGAAAACGCAAATCACATAGCTCACGAGAGAGAACAGATCGAGCTTCATCGGTGTCACCTGTCGAGGCTATCGGAGAAAATGAGAGTAAATTAGTCATAAAATTACCCAAACATAGAGAAAGATGCACAATTCGGACATTTCTGGCACAGACTGGATAGGTATATTCCACAGACGGTATAGCATAGATAACAAGCACTCAATAGTAATAACCGGTAACAATCGGCAATAACCGGCAAATGAAACTGATGTTATCGATGCGTTAATGATTGTCCGATTACACAAAGGGTCCAATGATGACAAATCAGAAGAAAGACCCATCAACGAAAAAAGCTGATCGCGGAAGGCTCGCTCTGGCGTCGAAAGAGG
>JAGGWF010000170.1 GCA_021157685.1 Planctomycetota bacterium
GAGTTCGTCCCTGGACATATACATTATGAAGTGGGATAGCAATGAGCAATGAGCCATTAGCAATTAGCTAAAAGCTAAAAGCTAAAAAAATGCGTGACTACAAAAAAATTAATGCTTGGAAAAGATCCCATAGATTCGTCTTGGGGATTTATACACTGACGGAAAAGTTTCCGTCTGATGAAAAATTTGGGATCATCTCTCAGCTGCGTCGCGCAACCCTTTCGATTCCGACCAATATTGCAGAGGGATGCGGCCGTTCAACAGAGCGTGAGTTGGCCCGTTTTATGGACATTGCTTCTGGCTCTGCTAGTGAGGTTGACTATCTACTTTACTTGGCGATGGAACTGAAATATATTGATCAGGAAAAGTATGGCAGGGCGAGTAATGAGTTGACAGAAATCAGAAAAATGATTTCCGGTTATATCAAAACCGTTCGCCGCTAACCGCTAACCGCTAACCGCTAACCGCTAACCGCTAACCGCTAAAGGCTATTTATATGAAAATTGAAAATGTTTTAGTTCTCGGTGCCAGCGGCACCGTGGGTTCTCTGGCAGGCGGGCTTCTCGCCCAAAATGGCATGGATGTTTATTTCCTCAGCCGCACACTGGCCGGTTCTCAGAAGGGGCTGGCCCGGGCCCAGAAGCAGGCGCGGTCATCGGTCATCGCAAAAAACATTACCTGCGGTGATTATGAGTCCCTGCTTGAAGAGGCCTGCGGTGAGGCCGACTGGATCCTCGAATGCGTTGCTGAGGATATGGATATCAAGCAGGCCCTTTATGAAAAGGTCGACAGTGGCCGCCGCGGCGATTCGGTCGTCAGCTCGGTGACCTCCAGCTTAGTGCTGGAAGACCTGCCGCAGGGTCGGTCGGAATCGTTTCAGAAAAACTTCCTGTCCATCCATTTCTACAACCCGCCGGGCAAGATGACGGCCTGCGAGATATGCGGGACCTCCAAAACGGATCCGGCCGTGGTTGCGTTTATGTCGGATTTTTGCAAAACAAAGCTCCGCCGTGCGGTGATACCCGTCAAACCGACCGCCGGTTTTGCGGGCAACCGTCTGGCATTTCTGCTGTTTTCCCGGATCACCGAACTGGCGATCGAACACGGTGTGGAGATGATGGATTATCTTCTCGGTCCCTATACCGGCCGGCTTTTACCGCCGCTGGCGACGCTGGACCTGGTGGGTTTGGACATTCACAAGGCGATTATTCGCAGCTTACAGAACCATACGAGCGATGCCCTTCATGACACGATCGTGCTGCCGGACTATGTCGATCAGATGATCGCCGCCGGCCATCTTGGCAGCAAGACCCGCGGCAAGGGCGGCTTTTACAAAAAACTCGAGAGCGGCAAGTTCACCTATTATGACCCGGAGACCCAAGATTACATCCCTGCATTTGGGCCCCATGTAAAGTTCGTCGAGACGGCCAAGGATCAGATCCATCTGGGTTTGTACGCGGACGCTTTTGAGACGATCACCGCCGCGACCGGCCCCGAGGCGGCCATCGTCCACGAGATTCTGGCCACCTATATCGCCTACGGCTATATGCTGGTGGGCGAGGTGACGGATGAAAAAGACGGCATCACCGGCATCGATCGCGTGATGTCAACCGGTTTTAACTGGGCATCCCCCAGCTTGCTGGTCCACACCCTCGGCGGCAAAGACCGGGCGATCGAACTCATCGAATCCCAAAACCTCCCCGTTCCGGAATCGCTGCGAACCGATACAGTGTGCCAGCAGTATATTTTCAACGCCGGACGATATTTTCCCGCAAAATAGATAAAACAAAGCTAAAAGCAAATAGCCATGAGCTATTAGCCATGAGCTATTAGCCATGAGCAATGAGCAATGAGCTAACAGCTATAAGCTATGAGCCATTAGCCATTAGCTATGAGCTAACAGCT
The DNA here is from genome assembly GCA_021157685.1 of Planctomycetota bacterium. Lineage (GTDB taxonomy): Bacteria > Planctomycetota > Phycisphaerae > Sedimentisphaerales > Anaerohalosphaeraceae > 4572-13. The sequence goes on from JAGGWF010000170.1 coordinate 1,906, forward strand.
AAAAGCCATTTTCCTCTATGGCAAAATAATTTGTCCCGACACATCGGAATTCGTGATTCTCTTTCCTGCGTTTTGTGGTAAAATAGACACCAGATATTATTGGAGAGTTTCATCATGGCCGTTTTGAAATTGGAAAAAGACGATGAACAACGGGAAATCGAGTTTGAGTTAGATTATCTTACATCTTTAACCACTCGGCAGCGGTTTGAAATGATGGCCCAAAAAAGCCGTGAAATGATATTATTGCTGAAACAAAATGGACACAGAAAATCTACTCAGGTTATTAAAAGAACATAAAGTTCGATTTGTTATTATCGGCGCAACCGCATTTCCTGTTCATGGGTATTCGCGGGCAACGCTTGATATTGACCTATTCATCGAACCCAATGAAATCAATGCCAAACGAACACGAGAATCGCTGAAGTCGTTTGGATATGATGTTTCTGATATAACAATCGATGATCTCCTAACCAAAAAAGTGCTGATTCGACAATATGTTGTTGAAACCGACATCCATCCATTTGTCAAAGGCGTTAGCTTTGATCGTATCTGGAACAATAAGGTAAAGGCGAAATTCGGCCATATTTTTGTCTGGTTTGCCTCGCTCGATGATCTGATCAAAATGAAAAAAGCGGCGGGCCGACCGAAGGATGATGAAGACCTCAAGTTTCTTCGCAGATTAAAACAGCAAAAAAAGTAACCGTTAGCGTCTTTTGCGTTTATCGTGCTTCATCTTGTAATTCCCGTTAATCCTGTCAACAATAATCTGTGTTAATCTGTGTAATCTGTGGACGATCTGTTTTTCTTTATTAATCTTGTAAATCCTGTAAATCCTGTCAAAAAAAATAATTCGTGTCTTTCGTGGTTGAAAAGGAATTTTTAATGGGAAATCTTGTTTACAAAGATGAGAGTTTTACAATTCAGGGCGCGATATTTGAAGTGTATCGTCAAATGGGTCATGGTTTTTTAGAGTCGGTCTATCAGGAGTGCCTTGAAAGAGAATTCCAAGACTGCGACATTCCTTTTGCGGCACAACCTAAACTTGAGTTGACTTATAAAGGCCAGCCGTTGCAGCAAAACTACAAACCCGACTTCATCTGTTACGGAAAGATCATTATTGAGTTAAAATCGGTTAAGGAGATTTTGCCTGAACACAAAGCTCAGGTCATTAATTACCTCAAAGCAACCGATATGAAATTAGGACTTCTTGTTAATTTCGGATCATATCCAAAGGCAAAGGTAGAGCGTTTAGTATTATAACTTTTAGTGTTTTTCGTGTTTTTCGTGGTTAAAGGTTTTTTTGAGAGTAATGAAATGAACGAACAAAAAGTTTACATTTTGGGTGGGTATCAGACTGATTTCGCCCGTAACTGGGCGCGTGAGAACAAGCACATCTCGGCGATGATGCGTGAGGCCTATGAGGGGTCCTTGATGACGACGAAGGTCAAACCGGCAGATATTAAAGCGGCCTTTATCGGCAACTTTGCGGCTGAGTTGTACTGTATGCAGGGGCATCTGGGTGCATTCTTTGTGGATTTTGACCCGGCGTTCAAGGGGTTGCCTACCTGCCGGTTTGAGGGGGCGTGTGCCTCCAGTGCGCTGGCGGCTCTTTCGGCGATGGCGCATATTCAGGCGGGCATCTATGACTGTATCGCTTTGGTTGGCGTTGAGCTGATGAAGTCGGCCTCGCCCGCTCGCGGCGGCGACTATCTGGGCACCGCCGCCTGGTATGAGCGGGAATCAGCGGGCGTGGAGTATCCGTTCCCCAAGCTGTTCGGCCGCTTGGGTGATGTCTATGCCGACCGCTACGGTCTCGACGATGCACACCTGGCGCGTATTTCGGCGATCAACTATGCCAACGCCCGGCTCAATCCTAACGCTCAGACCCGCGACTGGTATATGTCCTATGACCACGCCTGCTCCGGTGAGCCATACAACGCCGCCGTTTCCGGCCGCATCAAGGTCACCGACTGCTCCCAGATCACCGATGGGGCGATCTGTCTGTACCTGGCGTCTGAAAGTGTGGCTGCTGATTATGCCAAACGCGGCGGTTTGAAGACCGAAGACATCCCGCATATCGCCGGTTGGGGTCATACCACCGCCCCGATCGAGTTTACGACCAAGGTCAAGGATTCTGAAAACGCTGACTTTGTTCTGCCCTGGACCCGCAAGGCGATCACCGATGCCTATGAGCGAGCGGGGATTGCTGACTGCTGGGCACTGGACGCCATCGAGACCCACGACTGTTTTACGACATCCGAGTACATGGCGATCGACCACTTCGGCCTGACCGAACCGGGAAAATCATGGCAGGCGATCGAAGAGGGCGTGATTGAACGGGGCGGCAAGCTGCCCATCAATCCCTCCGGCGGCCTCATCGGCGGCGGCCATCCCGTCGGCGCGACGGGCGCGCGTCAACTGCTGGATGCCTATAAACAAGTCACGGGCACCGCCGGCGACTATCAAGTCGAAAACGCCAAACGCATCGCCATGCTCAATATCGGCGGCACTGCCACGACCAATGTCTGTTTTGTCGTTGAAAAGTAACCACGAAAGACACAAAAAGCACAAAAATAAAGTTATCAAAAGCTCCTCCCCTGCAAAGGGGAGGTGGCCAAAGGCCGGAGGGGTCATCTAACCGCCATTAGCCATTAGCCATTAGCAATGAGCTATTAGCTAACTGCTAACAGCCATAAGCCATAAGCCATAAGCTATGAGCTAAAAGCTAAAAGCTAAAAGCTAACAGCTAACAGCTAAAAGCTAACAGCTAACCGCTAACCGCTGATTCAATAATGATTAAACCACTTAAAAAAGAACATGCTGTTCAGGTCGCACGGCTGCATATCATCGGCATTCCGACCGGTTTTATCAGTTCGCTCGGAGAAAAATTTATGTCAGCTCTTTATGAGTCGATTGCTCAAAGCCCCTATGGTTTCGGTTTGGTCGAAGAAATCGATGGAAAGGTGGTTGGGTTTGTCGCGTTTACCACAAACCTCAAAGGGCTGTATAAGTCCATCATGAAGAAAAGTCTATTTCGTTTTGGTTTCCTGTTATTTGGAAAGTTATTTTCATTCAGAACAATAAAGAAAATTTTAGAAACTCTGTTTTATCCAAGCCGTGTTGAAACGCAGGGACTGCCCAAAGCAGAATTGCTTTCGATTGCTGTCGCAGAGTCCGGCAGGGGCAAAGGCGTTGGGAAGCAATTGGTCCAGCGAGGTCTTGCCGAATGCCGCAGCAGAGGAATCCTGAAGGTTAAAGTACTGGTGGCCGACTTTAATGAACCGGCGAATACACTATATCAAAAAACCGGCTTCAAGGTCACCGCTCAGATCGAAAACCACGGCATCGTCAGCAATGTCTATGTGGTGGA
>JAGGWF010000079.1 GCA_021157685.1 Planctomycetota bacterium
GCGTCGAAAGAGGCGCGCTCCAATCGTATCGTCACTTTTGTGACTGATCGCCAATTAGAAGCTTTGGGACAAATGGCCGTAGAAGATAGCCGCACGCTATCGTCCCTTGTGCAAATAATGATTACACAACACTTGAAAAATAACTCAAACAACCATAAAGGAGAGGGACAATGAAGACAATGACTTTGTACAGATAAACAGCACGTGTAATGAAGCTTGCCGTCGTTGCGTTTGAGAAAACTCTTCAAAGCTGCCAAAACGTGACTGAATCTGTAAACAATCGTTCTGTTTAAGTATTTTTTTAGAAATCTGTCGGATACGGGATGTTGTCGGTTGCTTTATTTGATGATAATGCTACCCAGAATGTGCTCAATACTCAACTTTTTGTAATTATAACATATCGTACTTCGCCTTGATTTGCGAAAAAGGAGAAAATGATGAGGAAGTTTTATTTGATGACGGCACTGATGGTGCTTTGCCTGATTCCAGCAGTATCTTTCGCTGCGAAAGAGATCATCCATGACGCTGAGCACTATATATTAAAATCACAAAACGGCGAGAAGTGGGCAAAAGCAGATATTGGCTTGAGTAAAAAGCTTGCAGCGCTTAAAAAGAAGTACGGCACAACACCTAACATTATTTATATCCTGTGGGATGATCAGCAAGTGGGTGCTATTGGCAACGCGATGATCCAGAAACAATTGGGTTACAAAACACCTAATATGAATCAGATGGCTGCTGAAGGTATTAACTTCACCCGCATGTATTCAGAGCCCGCATGTACCCCAACCCGTGCTGCTTTTATTACGGGTCGTACTCCGGTACGTAACGGTATGGGGATCGTTGGTATGCCGCACGAATCTAGAGGTTTAGCTGCAAGCGAAGTGACTATCGCTGAAGTTTTATCCGAAGCTGGCTATGCAACCGCCTTCTACGGCAAAGGCCATCTGGGTGATATTGAAGAAAGCTATCTTCATAATCAGGGTTTTGATGAAGCCCTTTTCACGCCGATGAATCAAATTAGTTCGCTGTGGAATCCAACTGGAACAGCCGTTAATGCCATTTTGGGTATGCACACAGAGATGTCGCCACCCGACCCATACGCAATGGACAGCCCAGGCTTGAATCCTGTCGGCTGGGTTATGACTATTGAAGGAAAAAAAGGCCAACAAGGAAAAGAGTTTTGTGGCATTTCAAATGAGTGTTTTGCTAAAATTGATAATGAGTCTGAAAAGCGCACTATAGCGTTTATACGCAAGAATGCTAAAAGCAAGAAGCCTTTCTTTGTCACCTACCAGCCAAATTGGTTGAATTTCTTAGAACCAGAACCTAAAAAATCAAGCGAAAATGGTGGCAAAATCCCTAATTCATACGCCAAGTTAGATGCTTTTGTTGGCACCGTAATGAAAGAGCTGAAAACATTGGGTATTGAAGAAAATACCTTATTCATTGCCATGGCAGATAACGGCCCTATGGCTCATAACCCGCCTCCTGGCTGGGCTATGACAGAGATAATGTACCGAGGTGGTAAAGGGGACTACACCGAAGGGGGGGTGCGTGTTCCTGCCGTGGCCTGGTGGCCTGGTATGATCGACAGCGGACAACTGGTTGGCGACATAATCCACGTAACCGATTTGTTCACTACTTTTGCTCGTCTAGGCGGCGCTACCCGATACGTGCCAACCGACCGCGTCATCGATGGTATTGATCAAACTGAACTTTTGCTAAAAGGTGATACCCATGGTCATCGTGATTATGTCCATATTTACCAGGGTCACACATTAGCTGCAACCGTAAAAGGCCGCTATAAGCGTCACTGGCTAGGTCAAGGTGATGGCGCTGCTACAGGTCTCTCTCCGGCTTTTTATGACCTATACCAAGATCCGCACGAGTTAAATCCACAGTTGGTTCCTATGATCCATTTTCAGGGACAATTTACAGCGATGCGTGAGCGTCATGAGCTAATGAAAAAAGTATACCCTGATCAAGAAAATGCTCATGGTATTCCTTACACGGGGTTAAGTAATGCACGACCAGAAACCCTGGAAATTGTGAAGCGTCTTAAGCGTGAAAAAGCAGCGATGCCGAAGAGTATCCAAAAAATCATGGACTAACATTGAGTCATGAGATGCTTTAGGTTTTAAGGTAAGTATCCCCCGGCCAGGCTGGGGGATACTTACTATCCTACATAAGGGTTTTAATATTGCTGCTCCGGCCAAATTCTGATACTTTGAGTCACTGCTAGACGGGTGTTTTGAACCTGTGCCTGAATCCCTGGGTTCCGATATAATGAAATTCATCAGACGATTAAAATGACTCCAGATCCCCCCTAAAAGTCGCCGCTCCTTTGCCGATTTCCTGCTGCATCTCCATCCGCGAACCGTTCCTAATTCGGGGGACAGTTTATCTATCTTTTGATTCAGTAAACAAAAAAAGGAGCCCATCTTTTCGGTGATCTCCTTTGATCTCTTTGGTTGCGGGAGAGAGGAATCTCCGTTTTCCCATTGATTTTACTTATCATGGATGTCCCTGGTTTTTCCTGAGAATCACAAGGGGTGCATCAACCCTGAGAGCGCACTATCGATACTGTAAACCCACCAACAATGAAGCACAGAGCGCCAACAAGAAAACCCGCAGTGGCAAAGCCAAACGGCAGTAACTGGCCTAATGCGGTAAAACGCGTTAAGCAGATAGTCAGGAACCCTAGAGACATAGCAGCAATGACACAGTAAGTTGACACCCGCTTCCAGACAAACAATCCCAAGAATGGCCACAAAAGCAAGGTCGCGAAGCTGGCGCCCAGCGTAACCCACGGGATAATTGCGCCACTGATAGCGGTAACTGCAAACAAAGCAGCGAGCATCAGGAAGGTAAGAGTGATCCAGCGCCCGTGCACAAAAGCAGATTGTGTAGACCTCTCTCTACGCAAGAGACCTACCCATATATCCCTGCTCACGAGAGAACTCAACGTGAGGAGCATGCTATCGATCGTGCTCATACCGAGTGTGAAGACAAGAATCATGAGGAGGACGCCACCAGCAGGCAGATGATTGTTGAACATGATCGCAAGGAGTTGCTCAGAATCATTGAGACTGCCGTAGAGTTCGGCAGTCGCCGCAATCGCCATGGTCAGCAAACAAATCAGAATAAAGTTGATGGTCAAGAAAGAGATGCCTGCCGCTTGGCGTATACTTTGTGGAGTACGTGCCATGAACATGCGCTGAAAGATGTGGGGCCAAAGAAATAAAGCAAAAGACCAGGACAGAATGCTATCGATCAATACTGGCGTGTTGGTGCTGTTGAAGACCAGTTTCTCAGGCATCACCTGATTAAGCTTTTCCATACCAGCCGGAAGGCCGCCTATCCAGGCCGTGAACAGAACCGCCGAGCCCGCAAGGACGACCAAGGCTATCAGACCCTGCAAAGCATCAGTCCATACAGCCGCCCGGGCGCCACCCAGGAAGATGTAGACGCCAACCGATATCGCGCAAAGGGCAACGGCGAGTTCCTGTGGAATCGCGCCTCTGGTCGTTGCGTTCAAGATCTTGCCGATTCCAGCAAGCTGAATGGAAAGAAAGGGGAAAACCGAGAGAATGCCAAGGCCTGCGGTTAGAGCAAGTACGACTCGTGACCGGTAATGATCTGCGAACACCTCGCCCTGAGTGACGAACCCCTTCTGCTTGCCAAGCTTACAAATCTGCGGACCGAAAATCCACATGAGACCCATGGCAACGGACACCGCGACAAACATCTGTCCGAACAGTAATCCGCCCTCGTAAAGAAGTGCAGGCGTCCCCGTCACAGCCAGACTGTTGACGGTAGTTGCGACAACTGTGCCCACCAAAAGCCAGAGTCCAACGCCACGACTGGCGAGGAAATAGTCCTCTTCATTTGGTCGACTTCTCTGGTGAGCAACGAGGCCCAGGAGCAGAATGGCCGCAAGATACAGAGCGATCAGGATGAGTGTCGTGGTGATCATAGACAAAATTAAGTTTGGGCTTTACGCAGAGTGTCCAAGGGGTTTTCTCCAAAACGCTTGCGATACACTGCTGAGAATCGGCCTAGATGAGAAAAGCCGTGAACATAAGCAATCGACGTGACCGTATCCGTCGGAGCCGGGGCCAGAAGAGTCTTGCGTGCGAAACTAAGTCTGGATTCAGCTAAAAACTGCATGGGGGTGTAGCCGCGAAAACTATTAAAGGTATTAAATAAGGCCCTTCTGCTGCATTCACAATGCGCCACGACGTCGGAAATGGTGATCGGTTTAGTGGCGTTTGCATATATGAACTCCTCTGCCTTTCGCACAAGTCTTGGAGCGACTGAGAGACTGGAACCTTCCATAAGCTCATTGCTGTAATTATTAGGGAGTGCCAGAAGAGCGTTCACAAGCAGTTCATCATAGCTTGCCCGCAGCAATGGGTTTTTCAGGATAGCGTTGTCTCGCTGAAGCTCATCAACAATAAAATTAAGGATACGATGTGTATGTGCTCCCACACCATTCGCTAAAGAAACGCTACGTTCAAAGTTGAGTGTTTTTCCTAGAACTCGGCCCATGATTTCATGAAACTTCGACTCAATGCTTTCAAACTTCATCTTTACAATAAGGGCCCCGCTATTGGCTGGACGATGGAGGCCTACCCGCCTTGACGGGGATATGATTGCCCCTCTCTCTGAACAGTCAATAGATTCCCCATCAACATTAGTAATCGTTGGGGCCCCGATGCTTGTGACAAAGATAAGTGCGTCCTCAACGTGACCAGCATCAACTTCGGTGTCCGTATCGAAATGATTATACCCAATCATCGTTCGGCCCAGGCGGATGCCATTCATCCGGAAGTGAAAAGAACGGTGGTCTCGCACCTTCTGAAAACGCATACCACATAGCTCACGAGAGAGCATAGATTGCGCTTCATCGGTGTCACTTGTCGAGGCTATCGGAGAAAATGAGAGTAAATTAGTCATAAAAAGCACTCAATCAAGAGAAAGATGCACGATTTGGATATTTCTGGCACAGCCTGGA
>JAGGWF010000165.1 GCA_021157685.1 Planctomycetota bacterium
AAAAAACACGAAATAACCAAACGAACCCATTTTTCAGTAAATATGAATTATTGAGCATTGTTAGGTGATTATTATAGACGAATGCATTTTCCGGAGGCCCCCAAAAGCGATGAATGAAGACACCGAAGACAGCGGCTTGCAATAACACGCTAAGATTATTAAGTGGCAGGACTTACAGTGTATTCATCGACAGGATGAACCACTTTTTGGGAGTTGAACCATTTTTATATAACTACCAATGTCGCACAGAGAAAAGTGTGCTTTTTAACCGCTTAAATGGGAAGTATCAGATTAATATTATTGGGGGTCTATTTTGATGAAGCATAAAGCTGTACAGTCCAGACGTGATTTTCTTAAAGCCGGTTCGACCCTTTTCGGTGCGGCATGTTTAGCTCCGACCATTGTGCCATCTTCTGTTTTTGGTGCTAACGCACCGAGTAACCGAATCAATGTCAGTCTGATTGGTATGGGCTTGATCTCTGGCGGGCACTTTAAAAATATGTTGTCACGCAAAGATGTGTTTGTTCATTCGGTCTGTGACGTTGACCGCAATAAGCTCGACAACGCTGTTTCGCAAGCCAACAATCATTATGGTCAGAAGTCGGCCAGCGGCAGTTTTAATGGTACGAAGGGCTATCACGAATATGAAGAGATTTGCGATAACCCGGACGTTGACGCGGTGATGGTTCTTACGCCCGATCACTGGCACACAATGATCTCGCTGGCGGCAATCAGAAATGGCAAAGATGTGTACTGTCAAAAACCGATGACGCTGACGATTGCAGAAGGCCGGTTGCTCAGCGATGCCTGCAAACAATATGGAGCTATTTTCCAGGTCGGTTCGCAGCAGCGTTCCGAACCGGCTTTTCGTAAGGCAGCGGAAATTGTTCGCAATGGCTGGATTGGTGAGATTGAAACGGTTTATGCCCATCTCGGATCTTTCGCGCCGCCTACTTCATTGGAAGAACAACCCGTGCCCGAGCACCTCGACTATGATCGCTGGCTCGGACCAACGCCATATTATCCTTATAATAAAGAACGGGTCAAAGGTAATTATGGTGGTGGCTGGCGACGATTCTGGGAATACGGCGCGCGTAAAAACGGTGACTGGGGGGCGCATCATTTCGATATTATTCAGTGGGCGATGGGCATGGATGATTCCGGCCCGGTTAAATTTGTCCCCAAGGGTTTCGATGGCCATGACTATCAAACCCATTATTATGCTAACGGCACAAAAGTTCTGCGTAATCATCCCACGACTGATGGGCAGATGATCGAATTTATCGGCACCAAGGGTCGGGTACAGGTCAGCCGAGGGAATCGCCTTGGCACCAGTCCGTATAACCTGAAAACTGATGTCATCGGGCCTGATGGAATTCACCTGTATCAAACAAACGGGCATGAGCAGAATTGGATCGACTGTATTCGCAGCCGCAAACAACCGATCTGCCCCGCAGAGATCGGGCATCGCACTGCGACAATATGCCAGCTCAGCGGTATCGCAGAGCGACTTGGCAGAACCATTCACTGGGATCCGGTAAAAGAAGAAATTCTTAATGATGCCGCAGCGGCCCGATGGTTCGACCGTCCTCGTCGAGCGCCTTATGTGTTGTAATTGTTCTCAAAACCAACGGGATGATTTAATTTGTCCGCATAAAAAAACTTGAAAGGTAACCTCAATGATGTTCAAAAAGATATTGATCGCATTATTTATTTTCACACTGAACCTTGTGCCTCTATGGGCTGTTACGCCAGCTCAATTGCAGCAACTGGCTGGGAAATCAACCGATGGAATCCAAGTAAGTCAATATGCAGAAGTCTATCAAGACGCATTGACTCATCTCACCTTGCAAATGGACCAGACGACGGGTAACACGCGTTATACTCATCAGGTTATGCTGCAGGATATCTGCCTTCATGCCTCCAGACCCGGCGCAGAAAAGCAACGGCTTGCGATGTCGAAAGCACTGGCGAACACGCTGCAAAGCAAGACCATGACCCCGGAGATACGCTATTGGGTGCTGTTGCAGATTGAGCGGACTGGCAAGGCAGAGGTGCTGCCTGTTCTGATAGAATCTCTTGGCTCTGCTGACAAGACCGAACAGGGTTGCGCTCGAGCCGCTCTGGAAAAGAACCCGGCTCCACAAGCCACTGAAATCCTTTTAGAGGCACTGGCAACCACCCAAGACGAAATGTTTGCCGCCGGCCTGATCAGTTCATTGGGCAATAAGCAAGATCCTAAGGTGCTCGAGGTGATTGGCCAACAGCTTGATCACGCAAACCGTACGATTGCCACCGCAGCGGTCACTGCAATAGTAAAAATCAACACCCCCGATGCTGTTGCAATGCTCAAACAAAAGCTCTCTCCCACTCACCCGGCATCCGGTGCAATCGCAAAAGGTCTGCTCGATATCGCAGCAATTTCAGCAGGGCCCGAAGCAATTGCTATATACAACGAGCTGTATGTATGGTCGGGCAAGGTTCAACCGGCAGCCACTGCTTACGGTGTCCGCAAGGCGGCATTGATTGGACTGGCTGAAAATAATGTGGCCGGGGTTGACAAAATAATCATCGCCGACTTCAAAACCGAAGATCCCGCGATTCAATCGATGGCCATTGCGGCCGCGGCGGCAGCTAAAAGTTCAGCTCCGGCAAAGACTATGGCGGATAATTCTGAGCAGCTCAGCAGCGACCTGCTAAACCAGCTCATTGCGATGTTGGCCGTCCGGAATGAATCTTCAGTTATGACACCTATCCGGCGTGCCATTAAAAGCAACGATCCGTTTTTGCTGCAGACAGTAATCGATACCCTGGCACAACTGAAGACTCAAGAGTCTGCTGAAATGCTGCTCGAAATGACGCGTAACAATGAAGCAAAGATCGCTAAATATGCACAACGAATGCTTGTTGTATCCCATAATGGCTTTATTGATGAGCTGTTGCTGGCAACATCCGGCAGCGGTGATGATGAGCAACGGGCAGCGGCGATCGTTTTACTCGGTGAACGCAAGACGCCCAATATCACCGAGCAACTGTTCGAGTACGCACAATCAGAGAATGAGATTGTTTACACCTCTGCGCTAAAAGCCATCGGTTTATCTGCTTCAGCAGACACGATCCCAGTGCTTTGCGACAGGGTAAAAACTTCAACGGTGGACAGTTTTAAGACGGTGGCACTTTCCGCCATCAATCAGATACTGAGAAGTTCCCAAGATGAAAAAGCCGCTTATGCTATTATCCTCAAGGAAATCAAAGCGGCTGATGAAGACCAGAAAGTCGCTTTGATCACCACATTAAAAATGTGCGGAGATGTTGATGCAATGGAATATTGTCTTGGTTTGCTCAGCGATGCTGAAGGTGAGTCTTTCCAGTTACCAATACCGCAGACTGCACTAAAGGTGCTTTCCTCCTGGTCGGATCCTATGCTGGCAAAACACCTTCTTGACCGGGCTAAAACATCTCAACACAAATTGGCCTATGCGCAGGCGGCAGTGGACTTGGCCAAGAACATGTTGCGATACAGTAAAGAGCAGGCCAAGAAGATCGCCGAGGATGTCGAAGCCCTTAATA
>JAGGWF010000244.1 GCA_021157685.1 Planctomycetota bacterium
AATGACCCGCATTTCAATGACAGCAACGGACCTTTGCGCGGGATTAAACGCGATTTGTACGAAGGTGGGATTCGGGTGCCGTTTATTGTGCGGTGGCCGGGGAAAGTCAAGGCGGGCAGCGAAAGCGGGCATGTCAGTGGGTTCCAGGATGTATTGCCGACATGTGCGGAGATTGTGGGGATGCATGTGCCGGATGATATTGACGGGATTTCGTTTGTGCCGACTTTGTTGGAAACCGGTAAACAGCGGCAGCACGCTTATCTGTATTGGGAATTCCACGAGCAGGGCAGCAAGCAGGCAGTTCGGATGGGGCAATGGAAGGCGGTGCGGCTAAATGTTACAAAAAAGCCAGATGGGCCGATTGAGTTGTACGATTTAAGCAAGGATATGGGCGAAGAAGAAAATATTGCGGCCGAACACCCGCAAATCATTGAGGAGATGGAAAGCATTATGAAGGATGCGAGAACATCAAATGAGGTTTTTAAGCTTCTGCCTTCGGAACATAAAAAGAAATAGTTTGAATAAGGAAATATTGACATGGCAAAGTCGTTAATCAATATAAGTGTCAAGGCACAGAAAGCGGGTGTTTTTACGACAGCTGGTGACCTATTGGCGGTGGGTGTCTTTGAAGATACGCCGGCGAAATCACTCGTTAAGGCGCTGGATAAAAAGCTGGGTTGCCGAATTGAGAAACTGAAAAAGCTGGGCGATTTTGAAGCGAAACCGGGCAGTCATTGTTTGCTGTATGCCGATGGCAAGCTGGACGCTAAACGGTTGCTTTTGCTGGGGCTTGGCAAACGAAAAAAAATAATGCTTGATGCGTTGCGAAAAGCGGCGGCTCTTGCGGCGACAAAGGCGGTGGACCTGAAAGCCAAATCCCTCTTGCTGTCGTTGCATACGGATGTTCCGGGTTCGGTGAAGCTGGATTGGGTGCAGATGGGACAGACCCTTGCCGAGGCGGCTTGCTTTGGAGCGTATCGGTATGACGAGTACCTGACGGATAAGAATCATAAGCGGCCCGCGAATCTTAAGGTGGTTATTGTTGATTCGGACACGGCGGTTGTGAAGAAATTGCGCAAGGGTGTTTCGGTTGGCGTGGTAACGGGGCAGTCGCAGAATTATGCCCGCACGATTGCAAATCGTCCTGCCAATGTGATCAACCCGATAACGCTGGCGGCGGCGGCTCAAAAGCTGGCTAAAAGCATTCCAGGTTTGCGATGTACCGTGTTGGATGAAAAACAACTCGGGGCCAAAAAGATGGGTGGCATTTTGGCTGTCGGACAGGGTTCCGCGACGCCGCCGCGGTTGATTGTTTTGCAATATGTTCCGGCCGGAGCGACGAAAAAGACCCCTGCAATCGGATTGGTTGGTAAGGCCGTCACCTTTGACTCCGGCGGAATCAGCTTGAAGCCCGGTGCGGGGATGCACGATATGAAATTCGACAAATCCGGCGGCATTGCCGTTTTGGGGGCGATGAAGGCGATTGCCCAGCTCAAGCCGAAGTGCAGGGTTTACGGATTGATTCCGGCGGCTGAAAATATGCTCAGCGCCAATAGTTATCGCCCTGGCGATATTGTAACAACCTATAGCGGCAAGACGGTTGAAATCCAGAATACCGACGCCGAAGGGCGGATGATTCTTTGTGATGCGATCACCTATGCCGAAAAGCTTGGGTGTGAGTCCATCGTTGACATTGCGACCTTGACCGGGGCATGCGTGGTGGCGATTGGACAAAAGCGGGCAGCTCTAATGAGCAACGATGCCAAACTCATCGGCCGGTTAGAGGATGCATCTGATAAGACTGGTGAGCGGGTTTGGCATTTGCCGTGTGATGATGAATTTGTTGAAGAGATGAAAAGCAAAATTGCGGATTTAAAGAATATTGGCGGCAAGTGGGGTGGGGCATGTACGGCGGCGGCGTTCCTCAGTCAGTTTGTGGATAAAGCCAAATGGGCGCATATTGATATGGCCGGAGTGGGCGTCTGGGGAGCCGGCGAAAATGATGCGCCCGGGTCGATTGGTTTTGGTGTGCGGTTGTTGACGGCGTTCGCGATGAACCAAAGATAAAGGGTAAAAAAGAAATAACTACGGAATAAGCTAAAAATTTGCCACAGAGTTCACAGAGGTCTCGGAGAAATATATTTTTTGATTCTTGGTACTCTCTGTGTCCTCTGTGGCTTAAACAAGAAGAATTAGTGAAAATTCGTGTGTATTCGTGGTTCTTCATGGTTAAAGGAAAGGATAGCGACGATGAAAGAAGTGGATTTGAAACGGATCGAAAAAGCGGTATTGGAAATTCTTGAAGCTGTGGGCGAAGACCCGAATCGAGAGGGGTTGAAAGACACGCCTGCGCGTGTGGGCCGGATGTATGCGGAACTGTTGGAGGGGATGCAGCATGATCCCTCGGAGCATCTGAGCAGTATTTTCCACGAGACATATGACGAGATTGTCCTGTTGCGGGATATTCCGTTTTACAGTATCTGCGAACATCATCTGATGCCGTTTATCGGCAAGGCGCATCTTGCCTATCTGCCGCATGGTTGCGTCTTGGGAGTCAGTAAATTAGCCCGTATCGTTGATGCGTTTGCTCGGCGATTGCAGGTGCAGGAGCGGTTGACTGATCAGATCGCGGATTTTCTGATGACCAACCTCAACCCCAAGGGCGTGACGGTTATCCTGGAGGCGTCGCATAGTTGTATGACGATCCGCGGGATCAAAAAGCCCGGTGCGATGATGGTTACCAGTTCCCTGCGAGGTATTTTTAAGAAAGACCCCCGCAGCCGATCGGAAGTGTTGACCTTAATGCATGTGGATAGGTCGTAATGCACATATTGAGCAGACAGATTCGCTTTTCGCTGGATCCTTTCTCGGATCGGCAGAGGCAGGGATTTAATTCCTATGCATCTAAGCCCTGCGGTGGCCAATGGGGTATTTTTTTTTCTTTGTGGGTTGATCTGGCCAGCGAGTTGGATCGGGATACGGGCTTTGTGGTGAATGTTTCACGGATTGATCAGGTGGTTCGCCGGGAGGTTGTTCCACTGTTTTCAAAGATGGTTTATGAAACATTTCAAGACCGGCAAACGCCGACATTGATTTCTTTGGTCGAAGTATTAAAAAGATCGTGGGCTGTGATTGGGGACTCATTTCAACCAAAAGTTGTAACACAGCTTTCTTTAGACTTAAACCCGTTCAGGCGGATTACCATTCAATCAGGTGAGGCAAAGATGTTTATCTATAGTGAAAAATTTGAATTTGCGGCAATGCATCGGTTATGGAACGACAAGTTTGATGAAGCGAAGAATTTTGAGGTTTTTGGGAAATGTGCCAACCCAACCGGACACGGACACAACTATATCCTCGAAGTATCAGTGGGAAAAACGACGGAATCTCAGAATAACGAGTGGCATTCTGAATTTGGAAGGGATGTAAAGGAGCAGTTTTTGGACATGGTGGACCACAAGAACCTGAATGTCGATGTTGCGGGGTTTGAATCATTGAACCCGACGGTTGAAAACTTGTCCTTTTTAGCGTGGCAAAAGCTGGAAAAGAAGCTAAAAAACGCTAAACTGTACAAGGTGGTTGTTTGGGAAAATGACAGGACCTGTTGCAGTTATTCAGAATAGGATTTCGGTACTCGTATGGGGCGTTTTCGGGCTGTCATTATTCTAAACTCTTGTTAATTATGGTGTAACAAATAGCCGATAAATACAGTGATTAAGCCCTTTTGAGTGCTTGATTTGATAAAAATATCGTTTTCGTGATCGTGGTTTTATTGCGAGGATGAAAAAATACAGAACTCTTTGTGTTTGATGTTCACGGGTCGGTGTTTTAATTTTTTGCGCAACCGACGGGCACGGAGTGCAGGGCTCCTTAATGATTTAGGATAAATAATCATTGATGAGAATTGGCGGATCGGGCATAAGTCTTTTCTCTGTAAACAGTTATAGTTGAAAGGTGGATAGATGAAGGTTGCGGTTGTTGGTGTGGGGTATGTGGGGTTGGTGGCGGCGGCATGTTTGGCCGACGGTGGCAATCATGTTGTTTGTGTTGATAACGACGATAACAAGATCGAGAATCTCAAGAATGGGATTATTCCCATCTATGAACCGGGGCTGACGGAGATCGTTAAGAAGAATGTCCAAGCGGGGCGGTTGACCTTTACGACCGATTTGCAAGAGGGGGTCGAAAACTCACTGGTGATCTTTATTGGGGTGGGAACCCCGAGTTTGCCCGATGGGTCGGCGGATATTTCGGCGGTTCTTGGTGTGGCCGAAGAAGTCGCCAAAATCATGACAGACTATCGCATACTTGTCACCAAGAGTACGGTGCCGATCGGAACGCATAAAATTGTCAGCGATTTGATTGCGTCCACGACCGAGGTTCCGTTTGATTATGTCAGCAACCCGGAATTTTTGAAGGAAGGGTCGGCTGTGGATGATTTTCTCAAGCCGGACCGGGTGATTATCGGTACGACGAATCCGGCGGTGATGGAGATTATGAAGGTTTTGTACGGCCCGTTCATGCGAAAAAGCAGCCGGATTTTGTTTATGGATCCGGCCAGTGCGGAAATGGCCAAATACGCCGCCAATACCATGCTGGCGACGCGGATTTCGTTTATGAACGAATTAAGTGGTTTATGCGAGTCATTTGGTGCCGATATTGAGAGTGTGCGGGCGGGGATCGGCAGCGACGGTCGAATTGGTAATGCGTTTTTATTCCCCGGAGTGGGCTATGGCGGGAGCTGTTTTCCCAAGGATGTCCGTGCCCTGATCCATATGGGCAATCAGCAGGGTGTGCCGATGACGATTGCCGAAGCGGTCCGAGGAGCCAACTTTGCCCAGCATGACCGGTTTGCACAGAAGGTGCTGGACTATTTTGCGGGTCAAAGCGGTATCAAACTCGGTGTCTGGGGGCTGGCGTTTAAGGCGCGGACGGATGATACGCGTGAGTCGCCGGCACTGTATTGCATTAAGAAGTTTCTGGATGCGGGGATTGCTGTGACGGCTTTCGACCCGGAGGCCGGGTGCGGCGAGTTGGAAGGGAAAATTGAAAAGGTTGATAATGCCTATGATGTCCTGGATGCAGCGGATGCGCTGGTGGTCTTTACCGATTGGCAGGAGTTTCGCACGCCGGACTTTGATACGATTGCCGAGAAACTGAGAAAACCGGTGATTTTTGACGGACGGAATCTGTACAGTCCGGCGTTTGTGAAGAAGCAGGGCGTCGAGTATCATTCAATCGGTCGTGCCTGACCGATTGAAGATGTCAGAGTTCAGATATCAGAAGTCAGAAAAAAAAGATGAAAGATTTTAGAGAATTGAAAGTCTGGCATAAAGCTCATAAGTTAACTTTAGAAATTTATAAAACATCTGCTAAATTTCCAAAAGAAGAAACTTATGGTCTATCGAGCCAGATTAGAAGGGCTGCCGCTTCCATTGCGACTAATATTGCAGAGGGGTGCGGCAGAGGAAGCAAAAAAGAGCTTAAGCAGTTTTTGCAAATATCGATGGGTTCAGCATCAGAAGTTGAATACCAAATTTTACTGTCCCATGAATTAGGTTATATAGATACCAAGGTCCATGACAGTTTAAACTCTGGTATCCAGGAAGTTAAGAAAATGTTATCAAGTTATATTGTCAAAATAAATTGAAGGCCAAGCTTAGATTTCTGAGGTCTAATGTCTGACTTCTGACATCTGTTTTTTGAGGAATTTTATGACGAAAAAAATACTGGTAACAGGGACGGCGGGGTTTATTGGGTTTCACTTGGCGCAGCGGCTGATTGAGCGCGGCGATGAGGTGGTGGGACTGGACAGTGTTAATGATTATTACGACCCGGCTATTAAGTACGGGCGTCTGGCTGAAACAGGGATTGATAAGGATAAGGTTGAATACAATAAGCTTGTTGTCAGCGGCAAACATGATAATTACCGGTTTATTCAGCTCAATCTGGAAGACAAAGAGAATCTGAATGCACTCTTTGCTGAGCAGAAATTTGACAGGGTGTGTAACTTAGCCGCTCAGGCGGGCGT
>JAGGWF010000267.1 GCA_021157685.1 Planctomycetota bacterium
CATCCAGCGCGGACAGCGTTGTAATAATCGGCAACCGCCCTACCATTTCCGGGATCATCCCGTAGGAAATGACATCTTCCGGCGTTACCTGTGCGAGGACTTCGCTGAACTCGGCTTTTTTATTGTGGTGGGCTTCATGTTCACTGCCAAAACCGATCATCCGTTTGCCAAGCCGCTTTTTGATGATGTTGTCCAGGCCGACGAATGTTCCGCCGCAAATGAACATGATCTGCGAGGTGTCGATCTGGATATACTGCTGTTCGGGATGCTTACGCCCGCCCTGCGGCGGAATGTTTGCGGTGGTCCCTTCAAGCATCTTCAACAATGCTTGTTGGACGCCCTCGCCGGAAACATCACGCGTGATCGAAACATTCTGATTGGTCTTGCCAACCTTATCGATCTCGTCAACATAGACAATGCCGCGCTGGGCCGCTTCGATATCGTAATCGGCCGCCTGAAGCAGACGCAGCAGGAAGTTTTCGACATCCTCACCCACATAGCCCGCTTCGGTAACGGTCGTCGCATCACAGATCGCGAACGGCACATGAAGCATTCGCGCCAGCGTTTTTGCCAAGAGTGTCTTGCCGGAACCGGTCGGCCCGATCAGCAGAATATTCGATTTTTCGATTTCGACATCTTCGTTTTCGCTGTCGGTATGCACCAGTCGTTTATAGTGGTTATGTACCGAAACTGCTAAACTGCGTTTGGCTTTTCCCTGACCAATGACATACTGGTCCAGAAACTCCTTGATCTGGCGGGGTTTGGGCACTTCGTCAAACAACGCATCGGCCCCCTGGGTCCGGCGGCGTTCCTGCTTGACAATGTTGTAACACAGATCAATGCACTCCGGACAGATAAAAACTCCGGCCGGACCTTCCACAAACGCATCTACCTGTCGTTTGGTGCGGCCGCAAAAACTGCATGAACTCTTTTTATTATTCTGGCCCGATTTTGCCATCGTAAAGGGCTCCTCATATCAAAAATCAGTCAAATTATTTCTTATGTTCAAGAACATATACACACATTCAAGATTGTAACACATTCTGATGTTCCACGCAAGATTGGCTTTGATTGGGTTTGTTTTTTGAGGCATCTGGCAGTAGGCAGTGGGCAGAAGTGTTTTTCGTGGAAAGGGTTAGCGGAATTTTGGTGGTTTTCAAATTGGGTTTGTTTTGCGTTTTTTTGTTTTGCCACAGAGCATACAGAGATTCACAGAGAGTATTGTATGTTGCCCCTTCGGGATGACATTTTATTGTGCTCCTTTCGTTTTATTCGGTTTTCAAAAAAACGATTCCCCTCTGTATTACCTGCGAACCTGCGTATTCTGGTCGAAATGGCGAAGGGCAAGGATACAGTATGCAGGTATGTAGGGGGAAATCAGTGTTTGTGGACGAGAAAATTGTTGACAGAATGGAGTGGGTTTTGTAGAATGGTATCCGTTGTAGCAAACGGCTTTCTACTAAGCCAAAATCGAAAATTCAATCGAGGGAGAATTTAGAATGAGGAGTGGACTTGTTTTTTTAATCATCGTATTAACTGTTCTCTGCGCACCGGTACTGGCCTATGACTGGTCCACCAATCCCGGCGACGGCAGTGAAACTAATCCCTACCAGATTAGCACGCCGGAGCAGTTGATGTCGATAGGGGCTGATGAAGTGCTGCTGAAAAAGCATTATATCCTTAACAATGAAATCGTATTTGATCCAGACAATAACCCCGAACATGTGTTTGAGGATGCTTTAATTGCTCCTCCTTCTGATATCTTTGAGGGGCATATACCTTCTCAAAAACAATTCTCCGGAACTTTTGATGGCAATGGTTATGCAATCAAAAATCTTGTAATTGAAAATATTACCAAGGAATATCTTGGGCTATTTGGTTCAGTAAGAGATATGGGAAAAATAGAAAACTTACATCTTATCGATGCTCATATTAAAGGATTGAATGGACTTGGCTGCCTTGTTGCTTGGAATAATGAGGCAACTATTTCAAATTGCTCAGCAACTGGTTTAGTAACTGGCCAAGGTTATTTGGGAGGAGTCGGTGGTCTGGCTGGGGGAAATGGGGGGACAATTTCTCATTGTTCTTTTACTGGCGTTGTAACAGCCCAGCATGCTTGGGACACTATAGGTGGCTTGGTGGGAGGAAATACGGGAACGATTCTGAATAGTTTTTCTGATGGATCTTTTGTGGGTGGTGATTGTATTGGCGGATTGGTAAGTTGGAATCATAATGGTGTTATTTCGGGCTGTTATTCAACAGGTTCAATATCTGGTAGGATGCGACCCGGGGGACTGGTGTCACATAACGATAATGGTACTATTAAAAATTGCTATTCGATGTGCTCGGTTGATGGTTGGGAAGGTTCCGGTGGGCTAATAGGTTATAATGAAAATGGAAGTATTCTGAACTGCTATTCCACAGGATTGGTCGATGGATATAGTCCTTTCGGTGGTTTAGTTGGGTATAATAGAGATGGAATGGTCGATTTTTCTTTTTGGGATATGGATACATCAGGTCTTTCCTTTAGTGATGGAGGAACGGGCTTAAGTACCTGGGATATGTATGAAAAGAAAACCTTTTTAGATGCTGGTTGGGATTTTGACAATATATGGTGGATCGATGAGTGGAGAAATTATCCAATCCTAAAGTGGCAATTGCCCCCAACACCACCCGTTGCAGATGCAGGAGCAGATCAAACGCTTTTCGCATTCGGAAAAGATCTTGTTGAGGTTCAGTTGGATGGCACCAATAGCTATGACAAATATGACGATGCGTTGGAGTATTTCTGGTTTGATGACGCTAATGAGTTGATCGCGACGGGGGCGGAGCCGAATGTGGTGTTGCCGGTTGGGAAGCATGTGATTGACTTAATCGTCAATGACGGGATTGAGGATTCGGAGCCGGATTCTTGTACCATTACAGTCATTGAACCGGTTGAAATGACGGGGCGAATGCTGCCGGGGGTGATTAATCTTAAGGTGAACCGGGATCAGATTAATGGACGTATCGAGTTTGCAGGCAAGGAAATGCCGGTGCTGGATCCGAATGAGCCGATGCTGCTATTGGTCGGCGATGCTGAAATCCAAGCAGCCGAACAGAAGCTGGTCTACTGTGAAGAAGAAATCGCATGGTACTTGATGGGGTCGTTTGACAGTGCGGCGGTGATTGAGAATTTACCGCTGAACACCACGGCCAAGCGGAGCTTGACCGTGCCACCCGCCGAGGCGGAGATTACGCTGGTGGCCCGATTTGAAGCGGGGCAATGGGTGTATGGCACGGATATGGTGAAGGTTAAATGAATAAATATTCGCCCCCGCTAGGGTCGTGGGGTGGTTTGGCAACACAAGAACACAAAATTGCCCGCTCCATTACTGTCGCGGCTCTGTTATTCCGAAGCAGGATGCTTCGCCTACATTGCGGGCGAGACGCCCGCGTTCCCATTTACTCTTCGATACGGAAGGTGATGTTTTGTAGGCCGAGGGCGTAGAGTACATCATAGACCTTGACGACGATGTCCCATGATATGGCATCGTCATAGTATAACTCAACCGGGACCGGGCCGGTTGTTTCCAATTCTTGCTGAACCTTGCGGGCCAGAACCAGTAACGATTCGGAGCGGTTTTCATTGGAAAGTTTGATCGCGGGACGATTTTCCACACGCAACAGGCAGCCGGAAGGGCTTGGCTCGACGAAAACTTTCAGGGGTGTATTCTGCGCGACAACGGTTTGGGAAGATGTTTTTCCAACGATTACGGGCAAAAGCTGTTCGGGTTCTTGAAATTTAGATGTCATGACAAAAAATGTCAGCAGCAGAAAGATCACATCGATCATCGGCGTCATACGAAGCCCCATCGAAATACGACGCTTTCGCGTGGTAAAACCGGTCATCACCGTTTGATGGAAACTGGATATGTGTTGTTTGTTGGGCATAAGTTAAATCTGTAAGAGTTTAAGCTTTAGCTTGTTTTTTACACACTAAAGTGTGAACTCTTACATTCAAGAGTCCCATTCCTTTCCGTAATCAAGAACAGGATAAATCTTCCATATCTCAATCGCTTTATCTCTGCCAATTTCTTTCAGGTATTGTGCGGCATTGCTGAAAGGCCAGTGTTCCCATTTTTCGACAAATCCATGTTTGACCGGATTATGATGGATATAATTGATCGTCGCCCAATAATAGCGTTCACTGCTGATAATGCGTTCAATACAATTGAACCAAACCTTTCGCCCAACGCAATCGTCTTCAAGATTCCATTGCCGTGATGTCTTTCCGTGCATCCGGCCAAGTTGTGTCCGCAGTTCTTTCATCTGATTTGTTCTGGCCAGGATGTGATAATGATTTGGCAGCACACACCACGCAATGACTTCGGACGAATAATTTTCGCATATTTCCCGACAATATGATTATGTTCATAACATGCTGCTGAAACGATATAACACAAACTGCCTTCTGAATCCCAGTACGGAGGGCTGTACCAAGGCCTACTGTGCTGTTTGCGCAAGCGAAGAATTTCATTCCGCTCTGCTGAATTCATCTTTCGCCATTTATACATCTTAGCTCTCTTGCTTAAAGTTAGAACTATACAAAGTAAGAGTTCACGCTTTAGCGAACAATGCTAAAAAAAACAAGCTAAAGCTTGAACTCTTACAAAAGCCCTGAACTTAAGTTCGTCCAACCGGTTGCAGGCAATGGCTTTGTTCGGCGCCGCTGTGCAGCGCTTTTAGATTAATCTCAACCAGTTTAGGATTTTTGCTCGAGAACAGGTCTTCGATGGCCTGCTCAATGCTGCTCATAGAAAGGAGATTCGTGTGTTCGATAAACGCACCCACAGAGACGATGTTGGCCACTCTGAGGTTGCCGACTTCCTGGGCGATCTGCGTCGCATCGACCTTAATACACTTAAGATCCGTTCGCTGGGGCCCGCGTTTGATCATCGAGGTGTTCATCAGGATTAGACCGTCTTTTTCGATCTGTGGTTCAAAACGATCCAGAGACGGCTGGTTCAGGATGATCACCATATCCGGATGCGATACAAAGGGATTGAATATCTCATCGTCACTGATAACCACCGTTGCGTTGGCCGTTCCGCCACGCATCTCGGCCCCATAGGAAACCATACCAACGACATTCTTATTTTCAATGACAGCCGCCCGCGCAATGACATTGCCTATCAGAACAATGCCCTGCCCGCCAAAACCGGCAATGATGATCCTTGTTTCCTGTCTGTCCATTAGCCCTTATCCTTATACACGCCCAGCGGGAATGCTTCTTTCATCTCGTTGTTGACAAAGTCAACGGATTGGACCGTTGACAGCTTCCAGTCCGTCGGGCACATCGAAAGCACTTCGACCAGCGAAAATCCCTTGCCGTCGATCTGATTTTGGAAGGCCTTTTTAATCGCCCGTTTTGTCGCAATGACATCTTTGGGCGTGCTGACAGCGGTTCGCTCAAGGTAACAAACACCGTCAAGAGTACTTAATAATTCGCACACCTTTAGCGGCGGGCCTTCGCCATGTTCGCCCCGGCCGTCTTGGGAGGTCGTGCTGCGCATGCCGGTCAGCGTAGTCGGCGCCATCTGGCCGCCGGTCATCCCGTAAATGGCGTTATTAATGAAAATCACGGTGATATTTTCGCCCCGATTGGCAGCGTGAATAGTCTCGGCCGTTCCAATCGCCGCCAGGTCGCCGTCGCCCTGATAGGTAAAGACTATCTTGTCCGGTTGGATGCGCTTAATCCCGGTTGCCATCGCGGGCGGTCTTCCGTGGGCACACTCGGTCATATCGCAATTGAAATAATCATACATGAGTACGGCACAGCCCACCGGGGCGATTCCAATTGTTTTTTCCCGAATACCCAGTTCCTCGATCACCTCAGCGACCAGACGATGGGCGATGCCGTGGCCGCAACCCGGGCAGTAATGCGTGCAAGCATCCGTCAGGACATCAGTTCGTTTCAGTGTCAGCATATTATAACTCCCCCTTTGCAGTTGTCACAGAGGCCGCGACCATCGACTCGATCTTTTCGAGAATAATCTCTTCGGTCGGATACCAACCGCCGCCTTTTCCGAGGAACTCGACCGGACAGGTACCGTTAACAGCTAATTTGACATCTTCGATAAACTGTCCGTGGCTCATTTCAACGGTAAGTATTTGCCTGGCGGTTTCGGCTACATCCGCAAAAGCATCACTCGGAAACGGCCAGAGCGTGATCGGGCGGATTAACCCTGCCGCAAGCCCTTTTTTTCGGGCCAGACGAACGGCGCCTTTGGCGATACGGGCAGTAATCCCGTAGGCCGCAATCACAATCTCAGCATCCGCTGTTTCATATTCTTCGCAAAGTGAAAGCTCACTTTCAATGCATTTGTATTTTTCCTGCAAGTGTTCATTGTGAGTTACCAGACCGTCGGTCGGTCGAAGTACTAACGTCTTGACGACACGCGGTTTGCGGCCCTTACAGCCATCGAGGATATAATCCTTAGCGGGCAGATCAACAATCGGTTTATAGGGAAGAATCTCCACGGGTTCGGCCATCTGACCGGAAATACCGTCACTCAACATCATGACCGGATTGCGGTAGTAATCGGCCCAGTCAAAAGCGTTCATCGTCAGGTTATAAATCTCCTGCAGGGAGGCTGGAGCTAAAACGATCACACGATAATCGCCGTGTCCGCCGCCTTTGACGGCCTGGAAATAGTCGGCCTGTGAAGCGCGGATATTACCCAGACCGGGACCGCCCCGCTGCACATTAGCGATCAGACAGGGAAGTTCGGCGCCGGCGATATAACTGATACCCTCCTGCTTGAGCGAGATACCCGGCGAGGAGGAACTGGTCATACAACGCACCCCGGAAGCGGATGCACCAAAAACCATATTAATCGCGGCAATCTCGCTTTCAGCCTGAACAAAAACACCACTGACCTGCGGCATTCTTTTGGACATGTATTCGGGAACCTCATTTTGCGGCGTGATCGGGTAACCGGCAAAAAAACGACACCCCGCCTGCACCGCCGCCTCACACATAACCTCATTGCCCTTGAGCAGTATTTTCTTACCCATCGTTTTATTCACTTCCCTGTGCTGGTTAGAGTTCAAGCTTTAGCTTGTTTTTGATTTCCACACACTAAAGTGTAAACTCCTACAACCTGCTGTCCACCCACACGGCCAAGCACAGCTTGACCGTGCCACCCATCGTAGATTTTCTTTTGTTTTTAATCCCGTTTATCCTGTCTGAAAATTCCGTGTCATTCCATGACATCCGTGGTCTCTTTTTTGTCTGAGGTCTTGACACCCTCTTTGTCCACCTGGATCGCGCAATCCGGACACATCCGAAAACACATCCCACACGCGGTGCAACGGTCCGGGTCGCTAACTTCCGGATAGGAAAAACCCTGATCGTTAAGATCGGCGGACATGCGAAGTATCTTCTGCGGGCAAAACAACACACACATCCCGCACCCTTTACAACGATGCTTATCAAAGTGGACTTTATTCATCTCGTACCTTGAAATAGTACCTTAATTGACATTTTTATCATACGGACAATGGTATTCCGGGTCAAGTCCATTTGTTAAAAGATACATCCCAGTCCTTCCAGACCGCCTCATAGCCATGAGATTGGATAACACGGGCAACTTCTTCTGGGCTTCGTCTGTCGGCAACTTCAAACTGCTCGGCGGCGGCCTTTTCACTGGCATACCCGCCGGGATTTGTTTTCGAACCAGCGCTGAGGCGGGTTACGCACAGGTCGATGAGGTTGTCCCGGAATTTGGGTGTTTCCCGAGTGGATAAGACGATTCCCGCATCCGCAAAGCATAATCGCAGAGCGAGCATCATCTGCACCATATTTGTATCCGAAACCAGGTGCGGCCATTCGGACTGGACATTGGTCGCCGGGCAAATACGGGGGAATGAGAATGAAATCTGGCTTCGCCAATATTTTTTTACCAAATAGGAGGCATGTTCGGCCAAAGCCAGTGTTTCGATTTGCCAATCGGTCAATCCGAGTAAGAATCCCAACCCAATTCGCCGCATTCCGGCCGACGCAAATCGATCCGGGGCGTCGAGACGGCTGTTGTAATCGGCTTTGGGGCCGGCGATATGATAATCAGCATAAATAGCGCGGTCGTAGGTTTCCTGATAGAGTGTTACGCCGTCAATGCCCGCATTAAAAAGCTGTGCGTATTCATCCTGACTCATCGCATAAATCTCAATCGACAGCGATGAGAACTTTTCTTTGAGCTTTGAAGCCAACTCACATAAATAATCCGGCGACACAAATTGCGTATCCTCGCCGCTGACCAACAGTAAATGCCGAAATCCTTCGCCGGCAATCACGGCCGCATCGGAAACGGCCTGTTCGATGGTCAATCGGGTTCGTTCAATCCGAGTTTCTTTATTATACCCGCAATACTGGCAACTGTTGATGCAAACATTTGACACATAGAGCGGGACATATAGCTGGATGGTCCGGCCAAATCGCTGAATGGTCAAAGCGTGTGCCTGCTGCGCCATGGTTTCAAGAAACGCCTCGGCCGCGGGAGAAAGGAGCGTTACTAACCGATCCAAAGAGAATTTGCCCACGGGATTTGATAATTCTCGCCGCACCTGATCGGCGGTTACGGCTTGCAATCTTTGACACCAAACATCCCGATTGCAGTCGAGGTGTTCTTCGGAGAGAATTGATTGAATGTCTGTTTGTGTTTGCATTTTTTCTGCTTTGCTATAACCGCTCCATGACTGTCGCGGCTCTGTTTTGGCTATTATTCGTTACGCAAAAAGCCGGTTAAGGGACTGGAGGCACTGGCAGTTTCGCTTTTCGGGGCGATGCCGGTTTCGTAGGCAATCCGCCCCGCTTCGGTGGCTATCTTGAAGGCCTTTGCTATTTCGACCGGATTATTGGCGGCGGCAATCGCAGTATTAACCAACACGGCATCGGCACCCATCTCCATCGCCTCGGCGGCATGAGACGGAGCCCCCAAACCGGCATCGACCACGACCGGTACAGTCGCCTGTTCGATAATGATTTCGATAAACGCTTTTGTCTTTATTCCCTGATTGGAACCAATCGGGCTGGCCAGCGGCATCACGGTCGCGCAACCGACATCCTGCAACTTTTTCGCCAATATTGGATCAGCATTGATGTAAGGCAATACAATGAAGCCGTCTTTGACCAGTATCTCGGCAGCCTTGAGCGTCTCTTGCCCGTCCGGCAGGAGATAGTACGGATCGGGTGTTACTTCCAGCTTGACCCATGCGATCCCGCTGGCAGCTCTTGCGAGTCGGGACAAACGAACCGCTTCAACCGCATCACGCGCACCGGAGGTATTCGGCAGCAACTGGTACTTTTGGCGGTCGATGGCCGCAAGCATGTTGTCGTTTTCGTTTTCAATATCGACCCGCCGCAGCGCCACAGTTACCATCTGCGTTCCGGACGCTTCGATGGCCTGTGCCATCAGCGTATTGGACGCAAACTTGCCCGTGCCGACAAAAAGCCGGGAGTCAAATTCTTTATCTGCTATTTTGAGTGGTTCCATGCTTATCCAGTTACCCATTTAATCTTGGTTTTCATATCACCCTTTCAGGGCTTAAAAGAGAAAAGAAACTCTCCTTTCCGGTGGTTTCACCACCGGCTATTGTATCCGGTCCCTTCGGGACCAACATAACATTATACATTATTCATTGACATCAGCCGCCGCCGACGAAGCGAATTAATTCAATGGCCATCCCTTCTTTCAGTTCGGTCTGTGCAAAACTTTTACGCTCGATGATTTCACCGTCGATTTCGGCAACTACCATCGCCGCATCGATCTCCAAGTTATTTAACAACTCACTCAATGTCGGCGGCAAGCCCTCATCAAAGGTTTTTTTGGTTCCGTTTATTTTTAATATCGCACTCATAGATTTTCGCCCTTTATCGTATCGCTTGCGGGCGAGACGCCCGCGTTCCCAGTATCAGCACCTCGGCTATGGCATTGGCCTGATGATACGCAGCAATACCCACTCGCGGCGCCGTCAGCGGCACACCGGGACCCGTTCCGGAAACCATATCGCCGACCAGTATCAACCGATCCGAAATTCGGCGAGTTCGTATCTCGTTACTGCGACCATACCCCGCCAGACCACTCACGGACACGACTACTGTTTTTTTCATCTTTGACAGCACCGTCTCAACCAGCATCTGCTTTTGGTCCGCACGGTCAAAGCATTCAGCAATCACTTGGCAATTCTTGAAAATCCGCATGATTTTCTCCGGCGTCAAGCGGACTTTATGGCCTTCTAAATCTGCTTCGGGATCGATCCGAGACAGATTTTCTAACGACGAATCTACTTTGTGCTGACCAATCTGGTTGTGAAAATAGTTCTGGCGATTCAGATTACTCTCTTCGACCACATCAAAGTCCGTCAAAATCAGCTTGCCAATCCTCAGCCGCGTCAGCGCCACGGCCACATTGGACCCCAGACCCCCCAAGCCCGCAATCCCAACGACAGCATTTTTCAACTCGTAAAATGTATACGGCGTCATATTTTTTGCCTCAACTGTTTGATCGCAACATCCACGGCCAAGCACAACTTGGCCGTGCCACCAGTCATTTGTTATCTCATTACAAAAAAAGCCCATGCCATTAAACATCAATAAACAGGGGCACAGTCGTTTATCGTGCCTCCCTTCGCCGGAATTAACCGGATCAGGTTCAAAGGGTCCTGCGGACACACCCGCTCAACTCTCAGCTCAAAGCCTTTTGGCCCTTCGCTCCCCTGACACTAGAATCTATACGACCCATTTTAGAAGGAGGTCATCAAAATGCAAGTTTTTAAAATCCAAAGGTAACACAGCGGAATTAATGCGATTGCTGGTCCGTTTCAATATCATAACACCCTGGCTCAATAGCGTTTTCTGAATCGGGCGGTGGGGATGTTGAGGATTTTTCGGTACTTGGCAACCGTTCGGCGGGCGATTGTACCCATACCGGCTTCGGTGAGTTGTTTGCGAAGCGCATCATCGCTGAAGGGCTTGGATTTATCCTCGTTATCAACGATTTCCTGAAGTTTCGCTTTGACCGAATCCCAACTGTGTTCGGCACCGGTCTGGTCTTCCATGCCCCCGCTAAAGAAACCGCGAAGCGGCAAGATCCCCTGCGGGCACTGTACATATTTCCCCGCAACGGCCCGTGAAACCGTCGCAAGATGTACGCCCACCTCGTCAGCAATCACGGCCATCGGCAACGGCCTCAAATGCAGTTTGCCCTTATCAAAAAAAACCTTCTGGTGCTTGACAATGGCCCGCGTTACCCGCAGAAGCGTTCGCTTTCGTTGCTGGATGGCATCCATAAACCACTGCGCCGAATGAATATTCTTTTGCAAAAACTGGCGAGTTTTATCGTCAATATCGCGGTTGCGAGTCATCTTCTGATAAAAATCATTGACACGCAAATTCGGCAGACGGGTGTCGATCAACGAAACCGTATATCCGTCCGCTTCATCCGGTTCAACAATAACATCAGTGGTGATAGGGTGATTCTCATGATGGCCCACTCGCAAGCCGGGAGATGTGTCCAGTTTGCTCATCCGCTCAATGGCCCGATTGATCTGTTCCAGTGAACAGTTCATCTTTTTGGCGATTTTAGGCAGATGATTTTCCAAAAGATGGTCCCAGCACTGCTGGACCATGCGAATTTCAAACGACATGTTGTCAGGAAACTGATGCATCTGGAGTAATAGACACTCACGGAGATCACATGCACCGACGCCTGTCGGATCCAATTTTTGAACCAACGCAAGCGCCTGTTGTAAATGCTCCAGTCCAAACGCATGCTTGTCTTTGTTATGAAGCTGCTCCAGACGGACAGACAGATAGCCCTTTTCATCCAGATAGTCAATGATCAACTCGCCGGCGGTTTCCACTAAGGGGTCCGCATCAATCATCCGCCACTGATCTTTGAGTGAGTCGAGAAGAGACTGTTCCTGCGCCGCCGTGTTGTTAAGCGCCTCCAGTTTTTTGTCAGGATCGCCGGATGAAACATTTTGATAGGATGACTGACGCGGCATCGGTCCGGCACCGTTAAGATTGTCGGTAAAATCATCGCCGATACTATCGAGACGCTGAAAATCCTCTACATTGTCGGAATCATCACGAATGACCAATTCCTGTTCATTCGAAACATCCTCCGGTTCGGATTGGGGTAGCTCTGTTTGTTCCGACTGCTCCTCTGCCACCTCTAAAACAGGGTTGCTGTTCAACTCCGCTTCAATTTTTTCCTGTAAGGCCAAAAAGGGAAGTTGTAATACTTCCATAGACTGGATCATGCGCGGAGCGAGCTTCATCTTTTGCTCCATCCGCATTTGGCCGGTCATAGAAAGTTTCATGGCTATATCAATTTCCTGTAAATAAATAACTGTTCAAGTCTGGCTTGTATTGTAACGAAATGACGGCAAAAATTATACCAAAAACCAAAAAACATGTGCAATCAGATTTCTAAGCGGTTCAAGACCGCATCTGTTAAGATGCTGCCGCTGGCAAACTCAATGGTCGAACCAGCGGGCAGTCCCCGCGCCAGGCGCGTTACTTTGACATTTAAGGGATGCAGCAGTGAATGAATATACAGCGATGTCCCATCACCTTCGAGGTTCGGGTTGGTTGCCATGACCACTTCTTTGATGTCCCCCGTACGAACTCGTTTTATCAAGGCGTTAATGGTCAGGTCGTCCGGCTCGATGCCCTCTAACGGGGCAATGTGGCCGTTCAATATGTGATAGGTCCACTTGCACAGGCCGGTCTTTTCAAGCCCAATCACATCCTTGGGCTGCTCGACCACACAGATGACATCCTGTTCCCTGCGAGGGTCCGAACAAATCGAACAGACTTCAGTTTCGGCCAGATTATAGCAAATTCGGCACTGATGGATATTAGTTTTGACATCCGAAATGGCATGAGCCAAAGCAAGTGCATCGGGCTTTTTGGCCTTAAGGATGTAAAACGCCAATCGTTCCGCTGTCTTGGAACCGATTCCGGGAAGCTTGGAAAACTGCTCGACCAATTCGTTTAAGCTTTTTGTGTAGGCAGGGTTCATGGGCTAATCTGTTTCCTAATCAATGAGCGGTTCCTGGCACTTGTCATCGGGCTGGATTTCGATTTTCTGTATCTCGACCGGCGTGGCGTTCAAGCCTTTCAGTACCATTTGAACCGCTGGATCATTCAGTGCCTGTTGTCGCTGGGCGCGATTGACACCAGACACCGCTGGGGCCGGACTTGGGGTAGGGGTCGAGGTCGGAGGCGGAGAATCAGGCGTTTCCTTTTCCGGCGGCGCGGGCTTGCTGTCCGACGATTCAATGCAAACTTTAACATCTGTTGACAAAAGCCGTGACAATGCGTCCTGAATAACAGCCAATTTACGCTGACACATAGTTTTAGCGAACTGCCCGCTACCGTCCGTGCCAAAAGAGAGCGACAGATTCGAATTTTCAAAACGCACGGGGCGACCCTGTGGGAGAAATTGCACCAAAGACGGCTCGGACTGTCCACATTGAGCC
>JAGGWF010000257.1 GCA_021157685.1 Planctomycetota bacterium
CCCCAATAGGGGGCAGTTGGGGCAGATGAATAAACCACTTTGACGGAAATGAAAAGTGGTTTTTAATTGGTGCCTACTTCACTATGAAAAAAATGTGGAAATCCACTCCAAGCTATGGCAAAATGAAACTCATAAATCGTCTTTTTGACATAAATGAGAGTGGTTTCTATGAGTTGTCTATTTTCTAACTACTTTCATCGTCCAGAAAACGTCCCGTTTATTCCAGTTTTCAGTGAGTAGGCAGTTATGAGCTAGTTAGGAGTTATTTGAGGTCTTCTTTGAATCTTCATTTTTACTCAAATAATGCCTATTTTTGGTTTAAAAAGCGGTGTTTTAATATACACGACATCTTATATCTGGAGCTTACAAGCAGGGGGTCACAGGTTCAAGTCCTGTAGCGCCCAATTTTGACATCCTACAAGTCAATGAGCAAATCGAAAAACATCAAGTGGACACCTGCCCAGCAGCAGGCCATCGAAACCGTTGGCCGAGGTGTGCTGGTTACGGCCTCGGCGGGAACGGGTAAAACGGCGGTTTTGTCGCATCGTGCGGTTGAGCGAATTGCCAGCGATACCAATGCGGTACGAGCCGATGCGATGCTGGTACTGACATTTACCGACGCGGCGGCTGAAGAAATGCGCAGCCGAATCGCCGAGACACTTTACCAGCGGTACCTTGACACCCGCGACAGTCGCTTGCGGCAGCAACTTTTGCTGCTGGATCGCGCCTATATCAGCACGATCCACGCGTTCTGCAAACGCATCCTGACGGAGTTCTTCTATCTTGTAGATCTGGACCCGGCATTCGGCATACTGGATGCGGATGAGCAGCGATTACTGAAAGCCGACTTGCTGGAGGAGACACTCGAAGATGCCTGGGCCGATAAGGCAACGGCAAAGGATTTGGAAGCGCTCTTTGCGGGGCGACGGGTTCAACCGGGTACAAATAGCTTTGTGGATATGATTATTCCGTTGACCGGATTTCTGGACAGTACCGTCGATCGGGCCGACTTTTACATCCGGGCAGCGGCACTGAATGATCATCAGGACGCTGCCTATGCCGAACTCAAGAACGCACAGAAGGAAATACTGCTGCGAAAACTTGACCACTGTCAGCAACGGCTGAACTATACCCTCTCGCTGGATGCGCAACATTGCGGCGGCAACTATGTTACCGATTACATCGAACAAAACTATTTTCCGGCTATCGAAACGGTACAGACTTTATTGGAAAAAGATCGTTTTGACCTGTGCGCGGCGCATGTCGCGGATTTGGACATATCCCGAATGCCGGCGTTTAAGAAAAAACTGTGGGACGAAGATATCAAGGGTGTGATCAAACAACCCATCGAAAAGGTCAAGGAGACCTTGAAAAGTCTGGCTGATTTCGCCCTGCTGTGTCCGAAATATGACCAGCGGCTTGCTCCGCAGGTCATGCAGCAAACAAAAACCCTGATAAATCTGATGCAGCGGTTTGACACGCTCTATGCCGCCGCCAAACAACGACGGAATGTGCTGGACTTTGCGGATTTGGAACATCACGCTCTGCGGTTATTACAAACGCACACCGAAACAGCGGATAAGCTCAAAGAACGATTCGAGTTTATCTTTGTCGATGAGTATCAGGATATTAATGCCGTTCAGCAGCAAATTCTTGAGCAGGTTTCCCGCGATGATAATGTTTTTGTGGTGGGTGATGTCAAGCAAAGCATCTATGGATTTCGTCAGAGTAAGCCGGACATTTTTCTTTCACAGCTTGAAAATGCCGGTGACGGTTCGGGGCCGCCTGAGTTACCGGTGCGGGTGGATTTGCAGGATAATTTTCGCTGCCGCTGCGAGATTATCGATTTTGTCAATGCTCTGTTTGCGCGAACAATGACCCGCACGGTCGCACAGATGGATTATGACAAACGCGCGGAATTGGTCTGCGGGTTTAACTCTCCGGCGTTCGAGGCCAAGAACGGTATCGCTCAACCGGTCGAGTTGGTTCTGCTGAATGAGCAGAGCGATGATGCCCCAGACACTTCCGGCGATGACTCCGGCGACCCAACTCAATCGGTCAGTGCCGCACAGCGACAGGCCGCATGGGTAGCCGAACGCATTCAAAAAATTGTGGGGGCGCAAACAGGAACGCCAGAGTTTCAGATTTATGACAAGAAAACGGATGCTTTTCGTGGTGTGGAGTATCGTGATATTGTGGTGCTGATGCGGTCGCTGTCGCACAAGGCGCAGGATTATACCGAGATGCTCCGACTGGCCGGTGTGCCGGTCAACTCGCAAAGTGCGTGCGGCTACTTTGAGGCGACCGAGGTGTCTGATTGCCTGTGTCTGCTAAAGGTGCTGGACAACCCGGATCGCGACATTGAACTGGCGGCTCTGTTGCGAAGTCCCGTTTTTGGTGTAACAGACAGCGAACTTGCCAAAATCCGTCACCACGCCGGAAAGAAGATCAGCTTTCACAAGGCGGTCAGAAAATATGCCGCTGATAGCAGCGAAATGGCCCTTGCCAAAAAGCTGAATGACATTTTATCACAAATCAATGCATGGCGGCAACAGGTTCGCGCCGGGTCGCTGGCGGATTTTCTGGACAAGGTCTTTCGTGAAAAAGGCTTGCTGTCATTTTATGCCGCCGGAGCCAACGGGGCGCAGCGGCGGGCAAACCTTCTCAAACTGCACGACCACGCGATTCGGTTTGAACATTTCCGCACAACCGAACCGGGAACCGCACTGCCCCGGTTTGTCGCGTTTTTAGAAAAACTGGACGAGGCCCAACAGGACTGGGCGCCAGCCGAACCGGACAGTTTCGCCCAGAACGCCGTACGGATTATGAGCATCCATAAAAGTAAGGGGTTGGAGTTTCCTGTCGTGTTTGTCGCGGAGTTAAACACGCCATTCAATATGCGCGACACTTCGGGGGCGTGTCTGATCGACGAACAGATGCTCGGCTTGCAGGTCGTAGATAAGGATGCCAATGCAGCGTTTGCCTCGACGGCACATCAGGTTATCGCGGACCGTACGCGCCAAAAAACAATCGCCGAAGAAATGCGAATTCTGTATGTAGCCCTGACGCGGGCGAGAGAAAAGTTGATTTTAACCGGAAGCATAAAGCAAAACGCCTGTGTCAAGCTCTTGTGCCAGTGCGTACAGTTCGCAAACGGTCTGCCGGAGTGGAAATTGAGCGAAACACGAAGTCATCTGGGCTGGGTGCTGGCCGGTTTTGCAAATCAGTCGCCGCTGCATCAATTGTTTGAGACCGATGCTGAGGGCAATTTATGTGATGACGGATTGTTCCATTCCCAGTACATCGGACGCCAGCAGCTCGATACGATAACGCACAAGATACTCGACGCCAAACGCTCGCTTAAAGCGACTGCCAAATCGCCAAAAGCCGGCTGCTCAGAAGACAAAGAGGCAAATGCTGCGTTTGAGACAATCAAACAAGATATAGAATGGCAATACGCCTTTTCTGATATCACACAAACACCGGCCAAGTTGAGTGTCAGCGAATTGACGCATCGGGACGATGAGTTTTCCGCTGCAACCGTTCAACGGGCGTTCTCGCAAACACCGTCAGCTTTGCAGGGTAGCGAGTTTGCTAGTCGCCGTCAAAAAAAACCGGAGGCGATGGCGTTGGGTTCAGCGACCCATCTTATTTTTGAACAGATCGACTTGTCCGGACCGGTCGATGCAAAGGCGGTTCAGGCGACGCTGTCCCGCCTGGTTGAAACCGGCCAACTGACCAAACCGCTTGCAGCGGCGATTGATACTGTGGCGATCACAGCATTTTTCGACAGCGAATTGGGGCAACTGGCTCAACAGGCAGGCAACAGCATCTATCGCGAATGGCCGTTCACCTATGGACTGGATGCTTCAACGGTCGGCCCAAACGCCAGCGACGAAATAATCGTCCTACAGGGCATCGTCGACATGATCATTCCAACCGAAAACGGTCTAATTATCATAGACTTCAAGACAGATCGTGTTACGAAAGAAACCGTCAGCGAACGGGCCGAAAAACACACCGGACAAATGCGGTCCTATGCGACTGCCGCAGCGGACATCCTTAAACAACCTGTCATCACAGCACAACTGTACTTCCTCCACCTGCAAAAATCGCTCGAAGTGGGTCTTCCTTAAAGAAAACCTTTTAATAACTGCTTAACGCTCTTCAATGACCCTTTTTGCTTTGTGTGCATCAAGAAATTTCTCGATCATCTTTTCATGGGCCTGTTGTTTCAAGTCACGGATGATTACTTCGCGGACCTGATCGCTCATCTCACAACACGCACCGATAAGACGATGACAGGCATTGGCACTGCCGCCGTCACCACGACGCTTCTTATGCTGTTTTCTAGGCACTTTCAGACCTTCCTGACACCAAAGTCGGAAGACCCGCTTGAAGTTAATAAACCAGTCTCGTTCCCGCAACTTGATCGTGATCCAGCGATAGCCATACCGTGAATGCTTGACATGCAAATCAAGTAAATCCTTAATGACTGGTTTATCCTTGCACCGCTGAGCTTCATTTTCAACAAAAGGGGGTATCTGCTTGACTCCAGTAGATACAAGATGTAGTATTGGTGATCATGGAAGATTACCCACGGACATTAATGGAGTTAGAACAGCGGTTTTCGTCGGAAGAAGCGTGTCGGGAGTATTTGGCGGCTCTTCGATGGC
>JAGGWF010000136.1 GCA_021157685.1 Planctomycetota bacterium
GCAAAAGCCGCCAAAGTTAACCGCTTGCCTTTCTTTATATAACCATTTATTAAATAAAGTCTTACAACAGCGGCATTAAAAAAAGACGCATGAAAAACAAGGAATTACAAGATTGTATTACGAATTCTTTAACGCAAAAGACGCTAAAGAGGCAAGAGACGCAAACGCTAAAAAGTTGGTATCCGTTCACGGTAATTTCTTCGGAGCATAGAACCGGAGGTTCGTTATACAATAGCCGGGGATGCAAACCCACGATTGAGAACGCCCAACCAGCCCAAACCCCAACGGGGCGAGATATTCCGTCACATTTTGTGTCGCCCTGTTAGGGCTGATTAATACTCAAGACACCCAATACCGGTGGTTAGCACCACCGGCTATTATACCCAAGCCCTTCGGGCTTAAAAAATTACACATTAAAGCGGAAGTTGATGATATCGCCGTCTTCGATGGTATAAGTCTTGCCTTCCAGTCGTGTCTTTCCGGCGGCCTTGACAGACTTTTCGTCGCCCAACTCTTTCAAATCCGCATATGCCATTGTCTCAGCGCGGATGAAACCGCGCTTGATATCACTGTGGATTTTCCCCGCCGCGTCGAGTGCGGAAGTGCCCTTCTCAATCGGCCAGGCACGGACTTCATCTTTACCCACGGTTAAAAATCCGATCAGCCCCAGCGTACTGTAACAGCTTTGGATGAACTTTTTCGACGCCGGCTCGGTCAGTCCCATATCGGCCATAAATTCCGCCCGATCCGCTTCATCCAACTGCGCCAGTTCGCTTTCCAGCGAGGCACACAACTGAATCACCTCGATATCGCCTCCACTGTCGCCAAGGTCAATCGCCTCGCCAATCTGATCCTCACCGATATTAACCACCACCATAATCGGCTTGAGCGTCAAAAAGTTCAGCGGCTTGATCAGGTCCATCTGCAGACTGTTTTCGATGACGCTGCTGATGGGCTTTTCGGACTCAATCGCATCCTGCAGTTTAAGCTGCAATTCCAGTTCCGCTTTTTCCCTGGCCTGTGTCTTGGTGGGCTTGTTCACACTTTTTTTGAGCCGCTCAATGCGAGTCATTACCAATTCCAGATCCGCCAGCAGCATCTCGGTCTTGAGTTCCTCCAAATCGCAAGCCGGATTGACACCGTTGCGATAGGCCGGAACAGACGGATTCTCAAACGCACGAACCACGATCACAAACATCTCCACCGTGCGAACCTCATTAAAGAATTTGCGTGCGGCGGTCCGGCCGTGTTCGTCCATAAACGAAATGCCCGGCATATCCATACAATCAACCGTCGCGTGAATAGTCTTTTTCGGCTGATACAACCCCGTCAGCCAGTCCAAACGGTCGTCCGGTACAGACACCATCTGCTCACGAAGATCCGTCGATCCCATCGGAGCCGGTTCTTTCCCACTAATCGCCGACAACACCGCACTCTTGCCGGACTGCATTAAACCAATTAAAGCAACTTTCAAATTATTCTCTCCTGATTTTATTAACCGCAAATAAACGCTAATGAACACTAATTATTTTGATTAAATCCAGCCATAAAAATACTTCTGATGGGGCGACTTTTTTTCTGTTCATTCAATACCGAGTTTTTTCTGGATATCTTCAAGCGGCACCCCTTTTGTTTCCGGCATCATACAGAGCACCCATATTAATTGGATCACCATAGCACCCGCAAACACTGAAAATGCGATGAACGGACCCTTTTCGCCAAGACCCTCAGCAATCGGTTTAAAGGACCATGAAACGGCAGCCGCCATAAACCAGTGCGTAAACGAACCCAGTGCCTGACCGCGTGCTCTTACACGATTGGGGAAAATTTCACTGATAAACACCCATATCACTGCACCTTGACCAAAAGCATGTGCAGCAATGAAAACGACCAAGGCACCGAGAACAACCTTACCACCCATCGGAGTAAAGTTCGTACCGAACTTGAAAAAAGCCGCCGCGGCAACGCCCAGACTGACAATATACCCAATAGAACCGACCAGCATCAGTTTCTTTCTACCGAAATGATCGATGATAGCCAATGCCGCCATTGTAAAGACCAGATTCGTAAAGCCGATTAGAACCGACTGGAACATGGCGCTTTCCTCGCCGGCGCCGGTCATTTCAAAAATACTGGGAGCATAATACAGTATCGC
The DNA here is from genome assembly GCA_021157685.1 of Planctomycetota bacterium. Taxonomy (GTDB): domain Bacteria; phylum Planctomycetota; class Phycisphaerae; order Sedimentisphaerales; family Anaerohalosphaeraceae; genus 4572-13. Next base: position 2,156 of record JAGGWF010000136.1, read on the forward strand.
ATTAATACCCGAAAGTTGATTGAACACCGCAATCGCCACCGCAAGCATAATCGGCTTAAAATATTTTTTACAGTAAAAGGGTTCCTGCAAGGTATGATGTTCCGTATCCAGCGAAGACTGAATCGCAAGCATCTCTTCTTCCACATTTCCCGTATCGGTCCCCAGTTTGGAGAGTATGTCTCTGGCTTCATCGATTCGTTGTCGAGCCACAAGCCATCTGGGACTATTAGGGTTAGCGAACAACAGAAAGAAAAATGCCAGAGCCGGTACCGCCTCAACGCCAAACATCCATCGCCAGGCAACTCCTTCGACAATGCCCTGTCCCATGTTTTTAAATAGGATCGCAATGATATAGTTAGACAAAAACGCCAGAAGAATCCCGAAAACAATATTAAACTGCGTCACGGCCACCAACCTCCCGCGCAGTTTGGCCGGGGAAATTTCCGCAATATAAGTCGGCGACACCACCGTTGCTCCGCCAACGCCAATACCCCCGATAAACCGGAAAATCAGAAACGAATACCAGTTCCAAGCAAAGGCACTACCGAGTGCCGATACAAAGTATAGAACCGCTGTGATTAAAAGCGTTTTCTTTCGACCGAATTTATCCGATGGCTTACTGAATGTGATCGAACCTATAATCGTTCCAATCAAGGCGCTTGCTACGGTAAAACCATAAGAAGCATTGTTCAGGTCAAACAATAGTCTCAGGGCTTTTTCAGCACCTGAAATAACCGCCGTATCAAAACCAAACAAAAGTCCGCCAAGTGCCGCTACAATCGCGCTTCTCAGCAATATTCCCTTTGTTTTCATGCCTGTCTATCCCTACATTAAAATTTTTCTTAATAAACACTACCTCCATAGCAATCGTAAGCAACCACTGCCGGAAATTTCTCGAACTCCAACAGGCGAATGGCTTCGGTACCTAAGTCTTCGTATGCGATGATTTCGCTCTTGACAATATGCTTACTCAACAGCGCACCCGCCCCGCCCAGCGCAGCAAAATGAACAGCACAGTGCTTTTTCAAAGCATCTCGGACAGTCTGGTCGCGATAGCCCTTGCCAATAGTCCCTTTAAGCCCCTGCGCTAACAGTGCCGGCGTAAACGCATCCATACGGGAGGATGTCGTTGGCCCCGCGGCGCCAATGACTCGACCCGGCGGCGCAGGCGTCGGCCCAACAAAGTAAATCAGCATCCCGGCCAAATCCACCGGAAGCGGTTGGCCCCGTTCGATCCGTTCACACAATCGCTTGTGCGCCTGATCACGCCCCGTCAGCACTTTTCCGCTGATCAGCACCTCGTCGCCGACTCGCAATTGTCGTACCGTCACATCGTCTAAAGGCGTTTTAATCTGTTTTTTTTGGCTCATTCTTGTCCTGCACGGATTCTGTCAATTTCGAGGCCTCATTGTATAGACGACCGGGGTGTAAATCCAACAAAAAGATGTTTCGGGAGTGATATATTTCATCGAAAAGGTTTATTATTTTTGATTTCCCCTGCTGGTTTTTGTTATAATGGGGATATGCCAAAATTCCCAATCTATCTTGACATGAGCGGTCGCCGCGGAGTCGTTATCGGAGCCGGTTCGGTAGCGGTTCGAAAGGTTCAGGCACTGCATGAGGCCGGGGCACGAGTGACGGTTGTCGCCGAGAAAATCGATTCTGCTCATAGTGACGCGATTGAACTTGAAAATGTGGAATTGATCCTGAGTTTATACAGCAAGAACTATCTCGTCGGCGCCACACTGGTCATCGCCGCAACCAACGATTCCACTTTGAATCGGCAAGTCTATCACGATTGTCAGGAGTTGCAAATCCTCTGCAATGTTGTTGATCAGCCCGAATTGTGCGACTTCTACACCCCCGCAGTTGTCAAACGCGGCGATCTGCAGATCGCCATCGGGACCGACGGCAACTGCCCTGCTTATGCGGGCCATGTTCGTCGAAAGCTGGAGGGCCTTTTCACGGAAACACACGGCCGCTTTGTTGAACAACTGCAAAAGCTGCGGTCGCAAATTCTGGAACAGGTTTCGGATCCCAATCAGCGGAAAGCACTTCTGGGCCAACTTGCCGGTGATGAATCTTTCAACATCTACAGCCGTAAAGGCCAACAGCACTGGATAGAATACGCCAACGACCAAATAGCCGACAGCACAACCGCTTAACAGCAACGCCATTCCGGAAAACGCTTGAATCCTTTTCGGACACTGTTACAATGCGCAAATGCAAAAGGAATCGCATAGTTTAGGCCCGCAATGGCAGTTCAAAGAGTTTTCGGAATCGGCCCGACGGATGCGGGATCTGGATGCCGGGGACTGGAAACCCGCAACAGTTCCCTCTTCAATTTACACCTGCCTCCAGCAAGCCGGAATAATTTCCATCCCGGACCTGCATTCTAATCCGGAAGACTTGAACTGGGTCGATCAAAAAAGCTGGGTCTTCCGCAACAAATTTGATGTCACGCCATCACTGCTCGAAAAAGAACAGATCGAAATCATTTTTGATGGACTGGATACAGTCACGCAGATCTGGCTGAATGAAAAACTTATCGGCAAAACGGAAAACATGTTTATCAGCCATCGGTTTGACATCAAGCCGCATCTCAAAAAATCCGGCAACCAACTCACTATCAAATTCGTTTCCGCTTTGCATCACACAGATCGGCTGCTGCATCGCTACGGCAAACTCGGGAGTCACCCTTTGCGTGACCCGCGCAGCGTTTATATTCGCAAGGCCGCCTACCAATTTGGCTCTGTCGTCGGACCCGCTCTCACCGGATGCGGTATCTTTCGGGATGTAAGGATCGAAGGAAGCAACACCGTAAAAATCAAAAATCTCCACCTTCGCACCATCGACTGCAACCAGCACACTGCCGACATCCGCGTTGCTTTAGAGCTTGAACGCTTCAACAATTGTAACATCAAATGCCGGATCGTAATGACCGGCGGCGGCCTGAATCTGGAGCAGGAGCTTCTGTTCGATGGGAACGACCAGACCGCTTCGACGGTTCTGCATATTGATCGGCCATTTCTCTGGTACCCTCATGGCTATGGGGTCGCCCATTTATATCATGTCAAAGTCGATTTGTTAACAGATGACGGGCAACTACTTGACACGATGTATCAGGACTTTGGCGTTCGAACCATTCATATCGAAAAATCTTCCGACAAAACCGAGTGTGTCGTCAATGGACAGCCCATCTGTCTCAAAGGTGCCGATTGGCTGCCGCTGTCACTGTTTCCGGGAACACAAACAGACTATGAAAACCTCTTGAAAAAGGCCAAAACGAGTCATCTTAATATGCTGCGTGTCTGGGCCGGCGGCTATTATGAAAACCCCGCATTCTACGAACTGTGTGACAAGATGGGGATTCTGATCTGGCAGGATTTCATGTTCGACAGCGCCTACTACCCCGACCGTCAGTGGTTTTTAGATGCTGTCAAAAATGAGGCAGAAACCATTATTAAACAACTCCGCAACCATGCCTGCATTGCCTTATGGTGCGGCAATAACACTATCGACCACCTTCACAGCAGCGGCATGCTGGGCAAGGGTCGAAAGTTTTACGGCAAACCGATCTTTCGCAAACTGTTGCCGGCATTGATCCACGAACTGGACCCGGATCGGGAATATATCCCCACGCATTCACACCACACCGTAGAAAATGAAAATCTGATTGGCAATACTCCCGACATCCCATCGCCGCCCTGCCAGAGTACACTATCGACCCAGACACATTACAAAGACTCATTGGGAATGCTCGAAAAATTGACTAATAGCCATTCGGCGCTCCAAAAAATCGCCCGATACCAGATCTATGAATTTTTGCCCCCTAAAAATCTAACCGAATATATCTGGCAAAGTCAGGTTGTTCAGGCACGACAGGTTCAGACCGCCGTGGAGAAAACCCGCTGCGGCAGCCAATCTGGTGGCTGTATGCTCGGCGCACTCAACAGTTTCGCCTTATCCATCAACCCGGCCATGTTTACCGCCCAAAGAGAGCCCAAAGCCCTCTTCTATTACGCACGACGATTTTTCGCCCCGGTACTCGTTACCTTGCTGCCGGAAGACAAAACCGGCCTGCTCAAAGCGCATGTCATTAACGATACCGCTTCTCCGATTACAGGCGTTCTTTCCTGCCGGATGATCGCGGCCAATGGCGAGATTCTGGATGCAACGGAAATACCGCTGAGAGTGTCCCCCTTTTCCAAAGCCGCCGCGATCAACCTGCCCAAATCATTATCGACACCCAATGACCCAGCACGGGCTTTCCTGTCTGTCTGCATCAAAAACAACGATAAAACCATCGCCGAAAACACCCATTTTTACTGCCGGGACAAACATTTCCACTGGCCCATCGCCGACATCGACCTCCAAATCACCCCAAACAACAACAAAAACGCATGGGATGTGACGCTCACCTCCGAAGTCCCGATCCGGGACCTCCAAATCACCCCGCCCCAACCAGCAGACATCAGCGACAACTTCCTGATGCTATTACCCAATGAGCCAAGAGAAGTTCAGATATTATACCACAACTCCCCCCCGCCAGTCCGAACCCCACTTGAGATATTCAGCACCAATCAGATAACAATGTAGCCAAACAAAAACGCCGAGCGGCAGCGACACAATAAAGGTCGCTCAGGCATCCCGCCTGAGTCAAAAATGGTAAGAGTTCAAGCTTCAGCTTGTCATATCAGAGCCGCGACAGTCATGGAACGGGCCGTGGGAACACAAGCATCTCGCCCGCACAAGGGTCTGAAAGACCATCATAACTTAGGGACTGCGCATAAGGAAGTTTATGTGTGGGACTACCCGACGGTAGCCGAGGCAAGATATTATCTTGGCCCCACCGGCTATTATATGGCGGCCCTTCAGGCCTTATATGGGAAGGATAGAAAACAGGTTCCTCCGCTCTATATTGCTTCGCCCCGCTCAGCCATATTCCGGTCGGAATGACAGCATGGACGATTGCTTCGCAGGATTGCTAAGGCGCGGGCGATTGGGGTTTGTTTTCCTGAACGGACTTGCGAACTTTATCCAATTCTTCCTGTGCCTGTTGGGCCTGCTTTTGTGCCTGCTGAACCTTCGCAACGGCCTCGGAGACCTTTTGCTTTGCGGCTTCGGCTTCGGCCTGCGCTTGCTGTGCTTCGGCGGTTACTTTCTGCTTGGCGGCCTCCAATTCGACAGCTTGTTGCTGCGCGGCTTGGATCTGCGCCCTTGTGGTCTGGGTTTCTGTTGCGATTTTCTGTGCCTCTTCCTGGGCTTTCTGTGCCTGCTGCCGCAACTGCTGTGCTTGCTGCCGTAATCGCTCCGCACGCGCTTCGGCCGTATCCGCCCGCTCCTTCTCAGTCTGGGCCTGCATCTGTGCAAGCTCCATATCCAGTTCCGCCTGCACCCGTCCCATCTCTGCTTCGGTCGCTTCTTTTTCGAGTACTTGCATGGAAGGGTCTTGGCCCAAGGGGTCCATAATAATATCGGCCAAGCCCTGTTTGTATTGGGGCTCTTTGTATTTGCCGCGAAGTTCCTCAACCATTTGCTTGTTCTCGACACCACCGGAGGAAATACTCGGCGTCAAAATAAAAATGATTTCCGTACCCTTCTCTTCAAAGTCCTTGCTGGAAAAAAGGATGCCCAGTAACGGAATGTCCTTAAGAAACGGAATGCCCCGAATGACCGACCGCTTCTCGCTTTTGCGCATTCCCCCGATAATTAAGCTTTTTCCGGCTTCGATCCGATTTTCATCAACCTGAATCGACCGCTCGGTAATAATGGGACGCTGAACAACCCCCTCCGGCTTAGATCGTGAGCCGATATGTATCTCTGTCTGCAAACCCACTGAGCCATCCGCATACACATGAGGCGTTACCGTCAGCGTATCCGCCACCCAGACATATTTGGTTATATTATAGACGCCACTGGCCCCGGCGCTTCCGGTCTTAACCTCTTCAACGGGTACAAAATCTTTAATGGTAACGCTCGCTTTTTTACCGTTAATCGTCTCCAATTTAGGATTCAAAAGTACTTTCAGGTACCCTCGCGACACCAAAAGATCAACAACCGTACGAACCTGATGATCCGGAACCCCCATATTATCCCACTGTCCGAAATCCATCCCAAATGTTCCTCGCTCTGTTTCTCTCAAAGCGGCACCAGGAAACGCAGGGTCCAAATCAAGCAGAGCCCCCGGATCCATATTCGCCCACATATCATCTGAGATCAGTGGGAAATCTCTAGTCGCACTAAGAACAACAGATTCCCCGTTCTTAATCCCAAGTACCGCATCGCCTGACTTACTATTAAAAAAGGTACCCAACTGCTCGCCCAGCGTAACTTCCTCCCCCAGCAAATTCTGGACCATGACTGAAGTTTCCCAGTCCATTGTAATATCTCCAAAACGCTCGATAATCAGGCAATCGATATTCACCTGAACCGGGCTTACATCCGTCAGCTCAAGATACTGCTGAGCCACATCGGCCTGGGCATCATCTTTGCAAAACGCCACAATTTGATTCGCGGCGGGATTGGTCGTGGACACAACACCAAGCTGCTGGTGCAACAGCGCCGCCAAATCGTTTGCGGGATGATGCTTTGTGAAATAAAACACCTTCACCCCATCCTTGATCGCCAGACGGGAGGTCGGCTGAGAATAAACTTCCGGCAGGGCATTTTGAATATTCGGATTTTCACGAATCTGACTCAACTCCTCCAGTATTTCTCTGGACTGAATCTCTGTCGGTTTTTGCGCGAAAAAGTCTCCACAACCGCTAAGCCCTGTTACGGCCAATCCTAAAACAACAACCTGTATCCATAAACGATTCATATTAGCTGTCTGTATAATATCCTTACGATGGCTGATTTTCCGACTCGGGAGCCGGCTGCGGCTGACTTTCTTCCACAGGCGGCGCCTGTTTTGCCGCTTCAGGAGCTTGAACCGGCGGCGGAGTTTCTTCCGCAGGTGGCGGGGTTGCCTGAGTTCCATCCGCAGGTGGTGCTGCTGTCTGCTTTTCCGCGGCTTGCTTTTCTACAGCTTGCTTTTCTGCAGCTTGCTTTTCCGCGGCCTGCTTTTCCGCAGCTTGCCTTTCTGCAGCTTGCCTTTCTGCAGCTTGCCTTTCTGCGGCTTGTTTTTCCGCGGCTTGCCTTTCTATTATTTCAATTCGCTGCTGAATTTCTTCCGCTTGGCGACGGATTTTCGTCGCCTGTTCCATATAGGACTGAACTTTTTGCTCCGCTTCTTTCAAGTCTGCCTGTGCTTTCTGGGCCTGGCTGCGCGCCGAACCGGCTTCGGCTTGGACCTTCTCAATCTCCACCTGTGTCTGTGTCATTTGAGTCTGCTGAGCCTGGGCTTCTTTGGTCGCAGCCAATTTCTCTGCTTCAGCCACTTTTTTCTGAGCTTGCGTCTTTTCAATCTGTGCCTGGGCCTCCTGTGTCTGGGCCCGCATTGCTTTTATATCAAGAATCGCTTTTTCAGCCCGCAACTGTTCGGCCTGTGCATGTCGAACCGCTTCGGCGGCCTGAACCTGCAACTGAACCATTTCAATTCCGGCCTGTTCGGCCTGCTTCTCAACAACCTCTGAATAGGTTACTGTTCCCAACGGATCCGTTACGATCTCATCGATATCCGACTCATAATCCGGTGTTTCAAATTTCTTACGAACCATGTCAGCCGCTTCTTTGTAGTCGATCCCACCTGATGAGATGCTGGGGGTCAGTACGAAAACAATCTCGGTCGCCTTTTCTTCAAAATCTTTACTCGAAAACAAAATGCCGATAATGGGCAGATCTTTAAAAAACGGAACCCCCCGAACCACAGAGCGTTTTTCACTTTTACGCATTCCCCCGATAATCAAACTTTTGCCCGGTTCGATCCGGTTTTCACCGATGTCAATGGACCGCTCTGTGATGATCGAGGTTTGCACAACACCTTCCGGCTTGGACTTGGAGCCAATCGTAATATGGGTTTGGAGCCCGATGGAACCATCCGCATAGACAAACGGCGTAACCCTCAAGGTATCTTCGACCCACTGGTAATCAGTTACTGAATAGCTCACATCCCCCCGTTCGGTCACAATTTTTTCAATCGGGGCGTAATCGCGGATCTGGACTTGTGCGGGTTTCCCGTTGACTGACTCCAGTGTCGGGTTCATCAAAACCTTCAGATACCCGCGAGACTCCAATATATCAACCAGTACACGAACCTGATGTCCCGGAACCCCCTTGTTGATCCAGTAGCCAATGTCCAGACCAAAACCTCCCCGACGCGATTCACGCAGCGACGCCCCCGGAAAAGTGGGTTTTGGAAATTTAGCCGCACCCAGCGCAATCTGCTCGCCCAAAAAGTTCTCGATTAACAACGATGCTTCCCAATCCTGAGTGATATCCCCAAAGCGTTCCACTATCAGACAATCAATATGGACCTGGATCGGCGGCACATCGGTCTTTTCCAAATAGGCCAGCACCTGATCACATTCCTGATCGTCAGCGCAATGGATAATCAACTGATTGGTACTCGGATTCGTGCTAACCTTAAACCCCAGGTCTCGAATGGTTCCGCCAAACCCCTGAACTTTTTTTTCGAGATTTTTGTCCTTGTTGACATAGGTCAGGTCTCCCACAGGCGTAAATTGGGTGAAATAGAAAAGTTTGACCCCGTCTTCAACCTTGAGCCGCTTGGGATCTTCAAGGTACACCGACGGAAGCGGATTTCCGACATCAGGATTCTCTTTCACCCGACTGATATCCCGAAGTATTGCTTTGGATTCAAGATCGGTCGGTGTTTTGTCAAAAAAATCCCCACAGCCGCCCAGCAAAACCGCCAGCAAAAAAACGCTGAGAATTTGATTTTTCGGTATCGTTTTTATGGTTATCGCTCGAAACAAAAAGTTGCCCATCCTACAAACCTGAACTTTGGATAAGAAACCCTGTTTTTGAGTTAATATAAAGGTTCTTGCGTTCCAGTGTCCTTAGGTCTAAAATAGGTCCGTTTGGTAATTTTCGGTTTTTGAGCCAAAAACAATGTTATTACTTCCTGTTTATATGAACATAACAAATCGCCTTTGCCTTCTTTTGTATTTGACAATCCCAGAACTCCACCTTATCCAAAGTTCAGGTTGTAATTATGTTGCTAACGACAATATCGCCTTTATCGGCAAAAACAGGACATTTTCTATAGTAAAAGCGGTCTGTGAAAAATAATATCTTTTTCATCTTTTCATGTTACCCTTAAAAGTGTCTCATTGCAATTTTAAAAATACGGTTCAATTCCAATAAAGTTGGCAGAAATTATCAACGCATAGGTTATAATGCTCACGATGAATTGATGTAGGACGAAAAGCTATCAAGACTTAAAAGGTGTATTTATTTGTGAAATCTCAGATGCGTCAATTATTTGACAATTATTGTATGGCCGTTAGGACAGGTTCCATTGGAGTCTGGTTGACTCAGGCCGGGTCTGGTCAGGTACACAGATATGAAATCCAACGCCAAAAACGTAAAATTACCGTAACCGTTCACAGAGCTTAAACATCGATATTGGCCAAAAAATAACGGTCATGATCCTTAAATTGTGTGAAAGACCACAAAAAAGCATGAAACATGGAC
>JAGGWF010000061.1 GCA_021157685.1 Planctomycetota bacterium
CACCAGCACCCATCACAACGGATTCAATATTAGCATTATCCAGTGCCAATTTCGCCAAATCTGCGTCAAAACAGCTTTTAAACTCACCAATTGTTACTAATTTTTCATTTCTTCTCATTTCGAACAGCCCCTAAGCCAATCGCATCCCGCACCCGCTTCATGGTTTCGGACGCAACGGCCCTTGCTTTTGCGGCCCCATTACAAAGAACCTGCTCAACATAGTCCGTATTATTATCCAATTCCCCGCGTTTTTGACGGAACGGACGGAAATAGTCGTGCAGCAATTCCACCACGCGTTTTTTGACCGTCCCATAGCCGGTGCCGCCGCTGCGATATTTCTGTTCCCACCCGGCCAGTTCGCCTTTCTCAGCCACCAGTTTCAGCAGCGCAAAAGCATTACAAGCGTCGGGATCCTTGGGGTCTTCGACCGGGGTCGAATCCGTTACAATCCGCATCACCTTTTTCTTGACCTTATTTTCCGGCTCAAATATCTCGATGGTGTTATCGTAACTTTTGCTCATCTTGCGGCCGTCAATGCCGGGAACCACGGCCACGGATTTTAAGATATGCTCTTTGGGCAAAACAAATGTCTCGCCGTAGATATTGTTGAACTTCGCCGCAATGTCCCGCGTTACTTCGATATGCTGTTTCTGGTCCTGTCCGACCGGAACCAGATTGCTGTTAAACATCAGAATATCCGCCGCCTGCAGGACCGGATAGGCAAATAACCCATGCACCGGCGAAAGCCCCTGATCGACCTTGTCCTTGAAACTGGTACACCGCTGGAGCAACCCCATCGGCGTTACGCACGACAATATCCACGCCAGTTCCGTCACCTCCGGCACATCCGACTGCCGCCAGAATACCGTTTTTTCCGGGTCCAGTCCCAATGCCAGATAGTCCTTGGCCACATCCAGCGTATGTTCGTTAAACTGTTTCGGTTCGGGATTGGTCGTCAGAGCGTGGTAATCAGCAATAAAATAAAAACCCTCATTTTCCACCTGCAATTGCAGATGCTGACGCATTGCGCCAAAATAATTACCAATATGAAGCTTGCCGGATGGCTGAATCCCTGAAAGTACTCGCAAAATTATCTCCTGAATCTAAGATGCTTAAAATACGACGCAGACAGTAGCAGTTTTGAACCGGAAAGTCAAGCAAGACCCCTGAAAACAACCCCTGCAAAAAATTGAGAAACCGAAAAAACAAACCTCCTAAGCCGCTTCAGCACAAGGGGTTTCGATTTTAATGATATTATATTTTCACACAGCGGCTAAAACCCCAGCATTATTCCAGGCATCATTTCATCACCCATCATTCCCGGCATCGTTCCGGGGCTCCTTTGCTCGACACCTTGTGCCATAGCTTCCTGGATTTCATCATAGATACTGCGTGTGTCGGAATTCCAATTACTTTTTCCGACAGCAGTTTGCTGCATTTTTCTTTCTGCGTCGTAGTAAAGCATTTTATACAATGCCCCCGGACGCAAACGACTCCCCCAGACAACTTCCCTAGCGACATCCACAAATGTTATATCGGATGTAAAATCAACCTTGTCTGGTTCCTCCCCCGTCCGCATCTCACCCATCATCGGTTGATAACCGCCCATAACATTTTCCACATTACCCCTCTCCTGAATATCTTCAACCTCATAGCCAATCACCTCACCGGGATAAACATCGAAATCAAAGTCCCACCACTGGCCAAGATAGTACTTCGCCACCTCAACCTGAACACCCTCAACATCATTAGGGGCATTCTTGTCAGCCATAACATCCATCGGAAATACATAGATCCGCTTGGGAACAGACACCTCAACTGTTGGTTCGGAATAGCCGCTCCAAAGCATAAGTTGATTCTTATAGTCCACCTGATCGCTTTGGAACCAATCCTTACCGGCAATCGGATTAAAAACTCCAATGCGGATTCGGTATTGATAGGTCTTACCCGGCTGGGTCGTGTCATCATGCGCCCAGATCAACAAAGAATCCCGCATGGATCGAATACTGCTTTTTTCGGTCAACAACTCCTTCTCAAAATCCTTCTGAACATCTTCAACGCCCCGCTCCTTTCGGACCGCCGCCCGAGAGGGACGAGCAGCAGAACCCTTATATCCCGACATACCACCCCGATCTCTGTCTCTTGACTCCGGCCTTCGGGTCGCTGTGCGGCGGCGTGTGTCAGTGGTCCTCGTTGAACGCTGGTTACGAAGTTCCTCCGTCCTCGCTCGCTTTTCCTCTAATTCTTTCTTTCTCATAATCTCCATGGTCTCATCCAGGAACTCCGGCGCCATCCATTCGCTACGACTCACAGTAAACAAATAAGCTTCGGGCTGTAAAATGTCATGCTGGACCTCTTGGGGCTCGTACTGCGCTTTCCAGATATCTACGCCATCCGAAGCATCATCTAACACCAGCGGAAGTTCCTCAAACAATTTCCGCTGGGGATCAATCACAGTCCGTGGAACCACCTCCCACTGTCCCCATCCGTCATTATCCTGCAGGGTTCTGCGCTCTACCTCCAGCCGCGCAAAAACCGGTGCGGCCAAACGATCGTCTTTCCAAGCCGTTTTCAGTCGAGGCCCCATAAAACTCTGCCGGAAATTATTATACAAAGTTTGGGCATCAAACCGGGCCGAAACAGTCAGCAAGTCGATATCTCCAATTTCGCTCGCAGACGAATCATAGGGGTTATCCGGACCAATTTCCTCGGTCGGAATCTGTGCCGCTCCCCTCAAGTTCCCAACTGCCACCTCTATCAAAGAGGGGATTCTCGGTAAAGCATAGATACGGTCTTCTTGGGCAACCACACCGGTCTTGTCGGGAATGGTGATAATACCAACAGATGAAGAAATCTCGGAAATGGATGATTGGAGCAACCGTTTATATTCAGATAGATAGACCTTGTCATAGGGCATCGACGGAGCGGGCTTATCCAATTCATGGAGAGCCGCTTCTGCTTCCTGCTTAACATATTGATCAATCTTAGAAGGACCTAATTTCCTTTCGCGTCCTCGGACTCTGACTTTCTCGCCATAGGGGTTGCCAATAACATAGACCCACAGCAGGAACAAACTGACCAGTACACACACCGCCAGCACGATCTTATCCACTTGGCCTTCAAGCAGCAACAGTATATTTTTATCTTTCATCTTCACAGTTCCTAATCTTGTGATAAAATTCAGCCGATCATTCTCTTTTACAGCCCTGGCATCATAGGGCCTCGAATCGAGCACCCTGCGCACTGTCCTGTCCGTCCGCATCTTCGAGTTGGCCAAGCTGTTCTTTAATTATTTTCGGTTTAATCGCATCATAGCCTTGCCGATTAAACTGATATTCGCAAATCAGGTCCAAACGCACCACCGCCCCCTTTCCATAGCGATAGAGTTCGTGAGCAGAAGCCGTTTTATCGATGACTTTCAAGTCACTCTGCAGGATGGTGATCTGATTATGGCAAGACTCGACGGCTTGAGCGGACGAAACAAATCCAGGATAAAATAAATGGGCTTTTTCGCTGCACAATTCTTTCATAAAGGGAAGAATCGAGCGACTATCCAGAAGTACTGAAACCGCGAAATGAACAATATCAACATCGTCATCAGAAATACGCCCTGTCGGTGAATGACTCAGAAAAATACTGGGCAACCGGGGTGTTACATAGTCCGGTTTATCGCGAACCCCCGCCCCCGCCGTGATCCGGGAAAAACCGCGAGTTGTAGTCTTACTTCCCACTGTAATCGGGCCGGCAAAGCGAACACCTAAAAGTCGCTTGACCGGAGCCGACAATACATCACCCGTGTCACCATTCATTTTCTCAATCGTATCGGCAATATCTTCATACACCCAAAAAGCGACTTGGGAATCCCAACAATCCTCCAGGGCTTGAGTTTTGCCCGAAAATTCATACGAATCCCAAAACGGATACCAAGCAAAGGCAGAAGGATTGGCAAAAACTGAAATCTCCTGAGCCCGTCTCAGACACAAAGCGTCAATTCTGGGGTCCTGTTTGGCCTCGCCTCTGGTAGCCGCACCTCTGGTACTGGTTCTTCCGCGACCGGGCACCGTGGGTTGTCGACCGCCGCCGGTTTTTGCTCGAATCTCGGCCTCACTGGGAGCGTCCAGAGCATTCATCCGCCGGATTAGTTTTTCGATCGCAATATGGTATTGTTCTCCAAACTCCAGATAAATCTGTTGAGATTGGTCTTCCGGTTCAGGAAATATCTTGTACTCATAGGTGATCAAATTACGCTGGCTGCTCTGACTGGCGAGTTCTTTGATCTTATTCGCCTCTTCCTGCAACTCGTCCATATAGATCTCAATCTGCTTCGGCTCTCGTCGCGAGGGGATATTTTTCGACAGCGACTGAATAGAACCGACCGTCCGAACACTTCCTGTCATTCCTTCCTCAACCTGCCCCCCCATTGGCATGGCCACCAACACCACCAACAACAACGCCACAACGGTGATGATGACCGATGGCAACAGCGCCTTGTACTTTTTAAGTACACTCGTAACCGGTCTCAGAAATCCCATCGAACTATTCATTTTCTTAACCTGCTTAATTAAAATATCTGTTATTGTCGCTCATTACTAAAACCTCGGCATCCCCGTCATACCACCGGCCCCTGCATCCGTGGGATCTTCCTTGGGAGCGTCTTTCCAAGTAAACTTGGCCCGGATACGAAACCAGCAATCCCTGTCAACAAACAACTCCTCACCCGTCAACTTATTATATTTCTTCCTGCCAAGATCCCTTTCCGTCAGTTCCGGATTGGTGTTTATGTCTTCCTGGGTGACAATGTCATATGTCCTGCTGATCTCTTCATTGGTCATCGGATCGATCAGAACTTGCTCGGTATAGACAAAATCCCCCCCTCTTGGGCGGCCTGCACCCCCATATCCGACAGGAGTCTTTGTTGATGTCAGTTCTTTCGGCACGCGTTCGATATCCTTCAGCACGCCGATACCCACTGGCAAGTCTTTAAAGGTCAGGTCAACCAACCCGGTATCCACCTTAAAATGGGTGATATCATGTTTGGCAAATAACTCATAAGAAGCTTCCGGGAACAAGGTGCCCAAATTTTCAAGCCGGGTTATAAACCCCCAGCGGGAAGAATCATCCTTCACATTCGGCGGATCCAGTAGCTCTGAGATATTCTGATAAGGGCTGTACCCTTCGATCAGGACAGTAAACCCAGCGCCCCCTTCTTCTTGTTCTTCTTCCTTCGGGGCTGTCCTGCCAGGCATCGGCATTCCACCACCCACCTCGGGACTAAATCCTCCCAACAATTTCAGCATTATCTCCGAGGGCATTTCAGCCTCTGGAGACCGGGTCCTGCGTGTAGGCCGACTACTGCCGATCTCCGGAAACCCGGCACTTTCAACATCCTTGGTATATTCCATCGCAAATCGCGTCACGAAAAACTGTTTACGCTGGCCGCGGGGAACAGCGAGTACGCCCTGGACATCCCCGGAAGCGAAGGCCTCATACAACGCAACCTGATCCTCATTATACTGCTTCGAGGGCAGACACTTGGCCAGTGTTTCAATAAAGAGCGGGACCGCATCGCGGTACTGAAAAGCATCCATGTATTTTTTGATCTCGTCTTCAAGCGGCAAACGGCGGGCTTCTTGTTCTGAGATATCGCTGGAAACTCCTTTTATCTCTCCTATCATCCTCTGTGTCTGGGACCGCATTGTCTTATGGCTACCATATTGTTTGCTCGCTTTAAAAACCATCCCCAGTGCCAGCACCGACGCAAACAACAGGATGCTCGCCGCAATCGTAAACATCCTTGCTTTTCGTGTCCAGGCCATTGCACGAGCAATCTTTCGAGGCAGTAAATTGGTATGAATCTTCGCCTCATCCAACAATTGCGCCCCCAGACCGTAGGCAATACCAAAATCAGATATATTTTCATGAAACCGAGCCGTTGAAACATTCGGCGACAGAGCCAGCGTTTCAAATGAATCCGGTTTCACCACCGGCATTCCCAGCGTTTGTGTCAGGTACTTCGATAACCCCTGTAATTTCATTCCACCACCAAATGCAATGACTTTACCGAGCGTTTTATCCCGCCCTTCCATGCTGCTGCTGTAAAATCCCAGACTCCGCTGAATTTCGCTGCCCAGATCAGTATAAACGGGCTTCATCGCGGTATAGATTTGACGCATGTATTTACTCATTGGGGCCGTCCGTTTGAGCTTTTCCGCCGTCGCATAATTTTTCTTGAAAGCATCCGCAATTGCCTCGGTAAAGGTGTTGCCGCCGATACGAATACTCCGTTGCCAGACAGTGTCTCTCGTACAAACCACAAGGGTTGTATTCTCAGCGCCAATATCCAAGATCACAATGGCTTTACCGGGAGCCCCCTGAAGCTCTTTGATGTCGTAATACGCATAATTATACAGGGCCATCGGTGCGATCTGCACACAGGTTACACGCAGATTTTCCTTCGTGAAATGATCCATAACTTCGGCGATCAGTTCGTTTTTGATCGCAAACAGTCCCACCCGTCTGTCCGGGTTGTCTTCGACCTCCATCAACTGCCAGTCCCACTCAACCTCATTAATATCGAACGGAATTTGCTGAACCGCTTCAAACTGAACAACCTCAGGGATTTTTTTGGTCTCTACGGGAGGTAGATTGATAAATCGGGCAAAGCTGTTCTGTCCGGCTATCGAAATGGCCACTTCGCTCTTGCTCAGATCTTTCTCATCAAGAAATTTCTCAAGCGTCTCAGCGATGATCTGCTCTTTTTCACTCACCGAAACATCGCCGGAGGACAAATTATGTGAATGCTCAAGATGAGCAAAGTCCAACACCTCCAACCCCTCATCTCCCTGATGCATCTGGAGCGCTTTCAGGGCATTGGAACCGATATCAATCGCCCATACGCCGCGTACCGCTGAAGCCATAATGTCAATCTCCCATAACTATAGGAATAACGATTATAATTGCTTTTCCGCTAAAAACACTTGAATCCACAATGCCATTTTCGCTATGATAGCCGCCAATGAAAACCTTCGCCGTCCAGACACTCGGTTGCAAAGTTAACCAGTACGAAAGTCAGCAGATCCGCCAGGCCCTCGAACAACTCGGGCTGACCGCCGCCGAACCTGCGCAACACATCGACCTTGTCATCATCAACACCTGTTGCATAACCCACATCGCCTCATCAAAAAGCCGACAAAGCATCCGCAAGGTCCAAAAAGCACACCCGGGCTCCACTGTCATCGTAACCGGGTGCCTACCCATCGGTCAAGACAACGAAATCGGCACTCTGGACAACATTATCATCGTCAAGGATAAGGGCACACTTCCGCTAATTCTGGAACGATTATCCCAAAAACAGCATTCTTCCTTAGACAACGCTAACTATAGTAAACCAACAAATCTTTCCAAAATCAAGGATAAAAACCCTAACTTAACACACCCTTCTACCCAAAAACACCTGAAAAATCCCCTAACTTCAGCCGATTCGCTGCCTATTCTAACCCAATTTACAGGTCAATCCCGCGCATTTCTGAAAGTTCAGGATGGCTGTGACGCCTACTGTACCTATTGTATTATACCCAAAATACGGACCAATGTTTGTAGCAAGCCGGTAAAAACTATCCTAAAAGAGGCCGAAAACCTGACCCGGGCCGGACATAAAGAAATCATCCTGACCGGTATTTTTCTCGGCGCTTACGGCCAGAAAACAACTCGCAGGAAGAAGTGGGATGTAGATAAACTGGATTCTCTGGCCGAACTTGTCGACAAAATCGCTGATTTAGAGGATATGGGGCGGCTGCGGCTCAGTTCTCTCGAACCGCTGGATGTGACGGATCGTCTGCTGGAGGTTATGAGCGCTCGCGACAACATCACTCCACATCTGCACCTGTCCCTGCAATCGGGTTCAGCCAATATCCTAAAAAAAATGGCCCGCCAATACACAATTGACGATTTTCTGCATGTTGTCAAAAAGATTAAGCAAAACTTCGACCGTCCCGCCATCACCACCGACATCATCGTCGGCTTTCCCGGCGAAACGGAAAACGATTTTCTGCAGACGATAGAAATCGCCAAAGAAGTCGGTTTTTCAAAAATTCATGTGTTCAGCTTCAGCGTCAGGAAAAACACCGCTGCCGTAAAGATGGCCAAATTATTCGGCACGGTCAACCCGCAGGAAATCAAACGCCGCTCAAGTATTTTGCGGCAACTTGACGCAAAATTGCAACAGCAATTCCGCCAATCCTGTGAGGGGCTGACTGAACAGGTACTCATCGAAAAAACCAATCCACCCCGGGGCCGCTGCAGCCGCTACTTCATGGTCAATCTAAGCAACCACCCCAAAGCCAAAACCCTCAAAAAAGGCCAACTCATAAAATGCAGGGTGGGCTATGCCCACGCTGATTAAAATGGAAAAATTCCTTTTTAAGAACCGCACGGGCATAACCCACCCCATAAAATAACCGCATCGACAAATTTTTTCAACTGCTCCTGCGTGGGCGGATCCCACAATAACCGCGTGGGCATAGCCTACCCTATCTGTTTAACTACTCCAACCAGTTTTGCCAGATTTGTTTGTACAGATCGCCATTGTCATAGATACCCTCGTTATG
>JAGGWF010000001.1 GCA_021157685.1 Planctomycetota bacterium
GATCACCGCACGCGCCGCCACATCCACCTCGCACCCTTTAACACCCGCTTTAATCGTTTTAATCGCGTTTTGCTGTGACTTCGCGACTGTTTCATAAACTTTCTTGAACAACGGCGTTACCTTCCCAACCGCAAAACACCGCGTGATATCGCTGGTATAACCCTGATAGTTGGCTCCAAAATCCAACAGAATCGTATCCACCTTTTTAAGTTTGCGCGAACCCGGCTGGTGATGATTTCGCGACCCGTTCGAGCCGAAAGCGGCAATTGTCTCAAAACCGATCTTGGCACCAAAATCACTAAGCTTATATTCATACAGTGCCGCAAGCTGCCGCTCGGTCATGCCAACTTTGAGTTGTTTCAATGCCCAGTCCATCGCGTCAAACGCAATGCGGGCCGCCTTGCGAATGAGTTTGATCTCGCCATCGGTCTTGACAGCTCGCACGGCCTCCACAATCCCGCTGACCGGTTTGATCTTAACAGAAAGCACTTTACGAACGCTCTTGAGCATCGCTACCGAGCAACTGTCTTCGATGCCCAGTGCGGCAATCCCCTTGAGCTTGGCAACGACCTTTCCGGCTTCTTTTGCCAGACCGCCCTTGCGTTCAACAATCCGGCAGTTCACGCACTCATCTTGCGCCTGCTCGGTGTATCGGCTGTCAGTTATCAACACAACACTGCGAGGCAGAACCAATACCCAACTGTCATGACCGGAAAAATCCGTCAGGTACCGTACATTTTCCACACCCGTTACGATTAAACCACCAACACCGCGTTCTTTGCATCGAACCCGTACCGCCCTGGCCCGGCGGCTGTATTCTTTTTTTTGTGAATCCATACGCTGCAATCTTTCGTCTAAAACACGGTGGTCATTACTTATTACTCAGTGAATTGTAATCGTTGGGCTTCAAAATTCAAGTCCAAAAGAAATGCCCCCTTTGGGGAAATCAGAAGCGGCGGTGGCGAATGATTGACGCCAGCAGCCAGACGCCCATAACTGCCGCGGTCAGGTATCCGACAATGCCCAGCGTCTGCAAGCTGACAATGCCCAGAATCTCGCCGGTTTGCGGCACCAGCAAGCTCGAGGCAATCAGCAGCGCCGCGATGATCACTGCAAACGATATGCGATTGGAGCTGTTGTCCAGCGTCTGCTCCAGTTCTTCGAGATGGTCGTGATAGACATGCATCTTAAAATTGCCGCGCCGGAATTTGCCAATGATTGCCGCCGCATCCTCCGGGAATCGTGCGGCCAACTCACCGGCCCCGCGTGTGGCCTTTCGCATCTGGCGAAACAGATTCTCAGGACTGATCTGCTCAAAAGTGAATTTGCGTGCATAGGGCCTCAAGCTGTCGATGATCTGAAACTCCGTATCCAGATCCGTCGCAAATGCCTCGATCGTCATCAAGCTCTTGAGCATCAGCGTGAAATCGCGCGGCGGGATGATATGGTGCTGGCGGATCACATCAAAAGCCCGGCACAGTGCCTCGCCAAAGGGAACATCCTTAAGCGGAAGGCCGATATACGCATCAAGAATCTCTTCAAGATCGCGTGTTAATTCAGTCAGATCCGTTGCATCATCCAGCATTTGAGCCCGTTCAAGACCGTGGATGATCTTACTGGCATCGCCGTCGACAACCGAAAGGACAATATACTGCAGCAGCATTCGGTCCTGCCGGGTTAATCGCCCTACCTGTCCAAAATCCAGCGGCGCCAAAACATTGTCCGGCAAAATCAAAAAGTTGCCGGGATGCGGGTCGGTGTGAAAGAACCCGTGATCAAACACCTGCTTCAGCACGAAGTCCGCACCACGAGAAGCAACGGTCTTTGGGGCCAGTCCGGCGTTTTCCAATCGTTCGATACAACTGGGTTTAATGCCGTCGATAAATTCCATCGTCAGGATGCCATCTGACGAATACTGCTCATATACTTCCGGAACATGTACCGTCGAATCCTCGGCAAAATTAGTCATGAATCGTTGCTGGTTGCGGCGTTCATTAGCGAAATCCACTTCTTTGGCTACGGCCTGGGTAAACTCACTGACCATACGCACTGGATCAATCGTACTCTGCCTGCCCAGACGCAACTTCACCAGGGCCGCAATATCCTGAATCATCTCCATGTCTGTATGGATGGTTTTGACGATACCCGGACGACGAATCTTGACAACAACCTCGTGACCTTCCTTCGTGCGGGCCCGATGCACCTGAGCAATGCTGGCCGCAGCGAGCGGTGCGGAATCAAATGTCTCAAAAATATCCTCCGGCAACGCTCCCAACTGCTGCTTGACAGCGTTGCGGATATGCTCATACTTTTCCGGTGCAACATTATCCTGCAGTTTCTCCAACTCGCTGACATATTCGTGAGGAACCAAGTCCGGACGCGTGCTGAGCATCTGGCCCAGTTTGATAAAGGTCGGCCCCAGTTCTTCCGCCGCCATCCGTACCCGCTGCGGCAGCGAGGTCTGGGCGAGGTTCTGCATTCGTGATGTCGGCAACCCTTTCAAGCCAAGCCCGACTTTCAGGCGGCGGGCAAAGACCCCGGCCACCTCCTCAAAGCCGTACTTCATCAGCACGCCCATGATGCAGCGATAGCGCACCAGATGCGTATAGGTCCGCTTGATCCGGAAAAACGGATTTCGCATGGGTCAAACTCCTATTTAGCCAGCAATTGGTCCAGCTTGGCTTCGATGCGTTTGACATCGTCTTTGGTCGCCATCGGCTGCTTGCCCATGGCCTTTTCAACCTGCTCGGAAATGACCTTTTCCAAGTCAGTTTTGGCCTTTTCGGCGTGATCCATCACCTCCTTGACGAAGCCAGCACGATGCTCCTTTTGGGCCTTGCCCTTTTCGACATACTCATCGAAAATCGACTCGGCCTTTTCTTTCGTCATACTCATCGCCCCCAACCCCGCTAGCATCACTTTATCCAGTGTTTCAAACATAATTCTCTCCTATTCAAAGCGTGAACTTAATGAAATGTACAGTTACTTTCTCCACACATAACCTATACGCTCATTATAGTAAATTGTTGACCGAATCACAAGATATTTGAGATATTTTTCAAAGAAACCCATATGTTCTTGTGTCTTGCGGGCTATGATGAACCTTATGGCAGTTTCAGCACCGGCGTATTCCCCGCGGGACTGGTAATCTCAAAACCTTCATAGGTGAACCGATCTGCAACCTGTTGCCGTGTCCCTTCACCAGCATCATAAGCAGACATGATCTGCTCTCTTAAATCAATTGAAGTAGGTTTCATAATAGTCATATCGGACATGGCTATATGTTTTCTTGAATTGCTCTAAACAATTCAATTGTGTAGCTTTTA
>JAGGWF010000147.1 GCA_021157685.1 Planctomycetota bacterium
AGTACTCCATGTCAAAAGAATCCGGCTTGCATAGATATTGTCATAGTTGACCCTGAAAGGGGCGTTTCGGGGAATAAGCCGACCCTGATAACACCGCAGTGTCTTACCGTCTCGGCTTAAGATTTGTTCCCCAAAATTATCATTAGAATCCTCCCAGTCACCGATTTCATTTTCATCAAAGGCCCATTTGTCTTTGGTTATCGGCTCATGACCTAAAATAATATTCTCATGAGAAGATTTCACCCAAATCGGAATTCTGCATCTTGAAGGAATCGCAATATCCCCCCACTTAACATTCTTTTTCAAACCTGAATAGCGAACCTCAATTTCCGACAAGGGCACATTGCCGTCTTTTTGCTTATCGTAGTACCTGAACTTCACATCGTTGCAACCGTCATGACCCTGTAATTTGTTTTGTATTGCAGTGTCCTCCTTTTTCAGAAGAGAGTTGTCGATAAACTCCCAATTCTCCAAATCTTCGCTGCGCATTGAATAAACTATCGGGCTTTCGCCCCTGTCATTCTTTGCGGCCACTGTAACAGTAAGACCCCCCTTACCATCAAAAGAGAAATCTCTCAAGCTGGTAATGTTATGAGGATATTTTTTTGCACTCACTTCATTCGTCAAAGCAATCGTTTCAGCAGGATGCACACATCGAGAAAGACCTTCTTTTTTTTGAATATACCAGTCATCCACAAAAAGTGTCGTTATCCCGTTAACATCTATAGGCTCTTCGGGAGCGGGAGACTCTGGAATAGTTTGTTTACGAATCGCACGAATAAGTTGACCTGTGTCTTTATGGTCGCCGCGTATTTCTTTTATAACAACTCGGTATTCACCATCAGGCCAATTTGAAATATCTATCGGAAGGTCTTTACGAACGGAACCAGCGGGGATCTCTAATTGAATCGGTTGGCAAGGAATACAACCTGTTGTTTTCTCAAGAACATTGATTTCCAGCTTGATATTTTTGGGGGCAAGCTCAGTTCTCTGAAATGCCAAAATGGCCTTGTTCTGATTTAGATAGGCCGGCAAGTGGGATTCGGCTTCGATACACTCAGACAAAACAAACGCATTCGACTCATGTGCTTGACTCTCTGGCAAATCCCACAGTTTGGCGCCAGCCAGTATCTCAAGGAAGCGACGCGCACGACGACAGGAACCCGCTTCATCCCATCCATCCGGATTCCACACAAAATCCGCCGCTGTGGCAAAGTAAAGCTGTGTATCCCTTGTCAACCCTGCGCCAAAATTGAAATGCGTTCCACATACCAACTGATCCAGGTCCGTTGGCAGACGCTCGCCGTAAAACACTTTGACAGACTCGTTCTCAATTGCGACTTCCTTGGCAAACCACTTAAATCCGCCGTTAATCCAAAGCAACGGTTTTCTCTGTGCAGCCGTTGACCACGCCACAAAGTCCCCTGCCGATAAAGGCGATTCAATGCGTGCCATTGCTGTGGTCGGGCCCGTCCAGATAACCTTTACATCGGATGGTATCTTCGCCAGCACCGCTTTATACCTCTCGTTAATCGGACCCATGTAGCCAAACGGAACATCCCCATGTGGGTGCGGCGGACACCACAAAATATGGGCCTGTGGATAGCTGGCTCGAACCCCCTCATACACCGAGTTGATTATATCTTCATAGGGCAGTTCAGCCCCGCGGCCTCTCCAGTGAGACCGGCCAACCCAATCGTTATAATCGATCTCAATTCCCTTCGCCCCTTGCTCCATACACCATAGAAGAAACTGGACGAATGCCTCACGGTCATGTGAGTTATCCAGGTGAAAGTAATCGGTTTGACCACGGAACGGACAAAAGTACACAATCGTATTAATGAGCTTCGATTGAGCGGTCAATGCACAGATGCGTTCCACATTCTTACGAAAAGGCGGCTGTGGATTTTTGGATGAATAGATGTCCCATCGATGAATCTTGTGTTTTTCGTGGGGCTCTTTTTTCGATTTCCCCTGGTGGTATTGCAGGCCGAAGTAATTCATCTTCAGCATGGCGGCAAGATGGATATCTCGGCACAAAACATTTGTCGGAGAAAAAACACCACTCAGCTTAAACAGGCGAAACGCCACATTGGGCCAATCCAGGATCTCCACCGCCGGGATTATCACATTGCCCTCTGTGTCTCGCTCCATAAGCTGGGCAAGGGTGAGCAACGCATAACTGATACCTGTCTCCGACGCCGCTTCGATTCGCACCAATCCATCGCCTTCCCTGTCGACATGAAGCCAGTACGCCTGAGCCAACTGTGAGTCTGACAATTCCTCCGTATGTAGCTTGATGCGATTTCGCAGGGAGTCCACATCTGATTTCACAATTTGCATCGGAACAAATGCCTGGCTGGCGAGGGGGGGTTGAGCGAGTGCCGTAAAGCGATGTCTCAGAACGCGCATCGCACCGGCAATCGGATATTCCTCAAGAGAAACATTGCTCCGGGTGTCAAGGCCTTGGCCTTGCTTGACAGGAATAGATATCACATCCTTTCCGATTTTTATGAACTGAGGCCGAGGCATCAGCAGTTCAAACGGCTTTGACTCGCTGGCAGGCGGTGCTGCATTGGCAGACAACACGCACAGAACGATCAACAGAATACCGGCAACTCGATAGAATCCAATTTGCCGAAACTCACATTTGGCATCAAAGCACTTTAAAAGCATACTTTTCTCTCTCATCTCTTTAGTTTTCGAAGACGGTTGACAGTTAATAACTGTGGCCATGAACCTTCGATGTTCTGAACCCGAAAATGGCGATAACCACAAAGCAGATCAGCGGCAGCACAAACGAGACGCGAGCACTCGAAAGGGTCATAAAGCCGAGGTTAAAGGCGTCCATATCCATGATAGCCGCCTGCATCGGCGGCATAAGGCATCCGCCGCCAATGGCCATGATAAGCCCGGCGGCACCTAATTTGGCATCATCACCAAGCCCTTTAAGGGCAATCCCATAGATCGTCGGGAACATCAGTGACATACAAGCCGACACACCCACAAGACAATACAAACCTGTTATACCCTTGGCAAAGATCACGCCATTTATTAACGCAAATCCGCCAATGGCAAGGGTCATCAGTAAACCACCCGGGCTGAAATATTTGAGCAAGAAAGTACATATAAATCTCGATGAGACAAAAATAAGCATCGCAATCATATTATACATCTGGGCATCCGGCTTGGACATGCCCAATTCGGCTCCGGCGTATTGAATAATAAATGTCCAGCACATGATTTGCACACCCACATAGAACACCTGTGCGACAACACCTTCAAGGTACTTGCGATTATTAAAGAGTCGCTTGAGCGTCGCACCAAAATGCAACTGGGTGTCATCTTCACCTTTGCATTTTGACAGCCGGGTAATAGCAAACACAACCATCACAGCGAGCACCAATATCCCAAGAATCGTGTACGGACCAATGATAACAGCAAAGTCATGCTGCTGCATCTGGACAAACTTTTCGGGTTCCGTTTCCAACAGTATTCTGCGGCCTGCTTCATCGGTGCTATCAAGTTTGGCAAGAATAAAATTCTTGGCGATCAACATCCCGGTAAACGACCCGAGTGGATTAAACGACTGGGCAAAATTCAAACGACGGGTCGATGTTTCCTCCGGCCCCATCGAAAGAATATACGGGTTGGCACTGGTCTCCAAAAATGAGAGCCCGCAGGTCATTATGAAATACGCTATCAAGAAGGCCCAAAAAGCCATCATGTTCCCGGACGGAATAAACAGCAGGCACCCGACAGCATAGAGGGCAAGACCAACGAGTATTCCGGTTTTATAGGAAAACCGTTTGATAAACAAAGCCGCCGGAATAGCCATTACGCAATAGCCGCCGTAAAATGCAAATTGAACCAGTGAACTTTCAAAGTTGCTAATGAGCAGAATATTCTTAAACGCCGCCACCATCGGATTCGTAATATCGTTTGCGAATCCCCACAGTGAAAACAAAAAGGTCACCAAAATAAAGGACAGAAGAAACTTGCCGGGGACCACTTTGGGTTTTGTACCATCCGAGATGAGGGTGTCCGCCTTTTTCTGCGAAGAATCGTTTGTTTCTGTAGTTGTTTGGTTCATCGATAACTCCTGTTATTAAAATCTCGATTTTTCATAACTCACAATCACTGCATAAAAAACTTAACCTAAAATCCTATAAGATCACGCAACCCCAGTATGGCGATGTATGACATAACACAGGAAAAAAGAAACGATGTAATCAAGCCAAGATTCAGCAGTATCCCTGCTTTATACTTGCCCATTTCTTTACTGTTTACTAAAAAAATAATCCCCGCAATAACTAAGGGCAGAATAAATACCTGACTGACCTGGGTTACAATTTGGGCCAGAATGGGATTTGCTCCAACGATTGGAACGGTCAGGCCCACCACACAAGCTATTCCCGCAAGAATGCGGAATAAGGGAGAACCCGTCGCCATGGTTCCCTTTTGGTAGTCGGAAATGAGCAAAGGGGCAACCATCAAAATCGGCAGTGTTGAGGAGAGCCCGGCACTTAATGTACCCACTAAAAACAAAGCAACAGCAAACTTACCTGCAAACGGCTGAAGACTATTGGCCATGTCGAGAACATTTTGGATGACTTTTCCTTCATGAAATAAGGCACCCGAAGCACAGATCATAACCGAAGCACTGATGACAAACATCAGTAATGCCGCCATAAACGAATCTCTTCTTTGATCTTTGTAATTTTCTTTTGTCCACCCTTTGCCTTTCAGAAGCAACGGTCTTATCACAAATGTAGGCGCTGCCATTGTTGTCCCGACAAATGCGGCGATCATCAGCTTGGCTCCTTCCACTTTTGGGATACTCGGAACAAATCCGGCCATTATTTCACGAGGCGAAGGCAACACGATGAACATCGACACAATAAAACTCAGACCCAATATCGTAACAAAGAAAACCAGGACTTTTTCAAATGTTGAATAGGTTCCAATCCAAAGAATTGCATACATACAAACCATAATGCCAACCGCAATACCCAAAACCGCCCAGTAATTGTCCGGTGCGAGAGATGGAATAAAAAGGCGAACGCTTTCATAGATCGCATGTGAGGACAAACCCACCAATCCGGAAAAACAGCACCACTGGCCCACCGCTACTCCTAAAATTGTCAAAATCGCAATAAACTTCCCGAATATAAATTTCGTTTTAAAGCTGTGGATCGTCGTCTCACCCGTTACCACAGCGTACCGACCATAAGCTTCCATCAATACCCAGGAAAACAGACAACTGCAAGCCAAGACCCACATCAATTGCATACCAAATTGTGAACCCGCCCTGCTCATCGCCGTCACACTGCCTGTACCAATCGTGTAACCGATGCAAAATATCCCCGGACCGAGTGCCAATAACATCAGCCATATATGTTTAATAAGGGGCACATGTCTCAACTCTTTTTCTTGATTTGGCATTCAGAATTTCCTTATTAAAAACATCCCGTTCAATATCCCTGCAACAATTTCTTGAAATCAACTAAACCGACACCCAAGCATTTACTCATGGCTTTTTTGCGCTTTATTTATCAACAATTTAAGTTTTGAATTGTCACTTACTACTTTGCCGGCAAGAATATCTTCTTCTGTAAACACCGCCATACAAATCTCTTTATCCGTAAATCGGTTGTAATCATAAGTAATGTAAATTCGGCCATCCGGAGCCTGTACGCCATCGGGATAAGACACGCCCGCGCGCTCATCCAGCATCAGCCCGCCTTTCCATGTCTTACCATCATCCTCTGAAATAAACGCCATGAGATCACGGCGCCCTTTGCTTTTCTGGTCAATTTTCCCGTGTTTTACCAAAATAAGATTACCCGAGTTTAATCGCCGAATAAAGAAACGAGCAACGATGTGTTCGATTTCACTTGGCCCTCCCGGACTCCAGGTAGCTCCGCTATCTGTCGAAAAACTTTCTCCAATACCATAATTGGCACGCACAAGCATCCACAGTGAACCATCGCAGCGTTCGACAATCATATGTTCATCACAATTTCTATCGGGCACCTCTGCCCCTCCTCGACGAAACCAGCTCTTGCCCTGATCCTTTGAACAATAGACATTGGAGCGAACATCGATATCGCTTCCACTATGCATATACCCCAATCGGTCCAAGGTGGATTCCGGACGCCACACGGCCACTGGCAACAACCATTCACCTTTCTTTAACACGGTCGGCTTATTCATCATAACGCCGCCACATAAACGACGGGGATCCGACCACGCAGGGGTTTCACTCGTTGAATTTTCCGTAACGATGGCCCAAACGCCGAGTCGGCCATCAAACCATCCATAACTCTGTGACCAAAACAACCATAACCTCCCTGATGGGTCATGCCAAAGCACCGGATCAAAAGCCCTTACCGGACCGGGTGGATCAATCACAAGTTTAAGCTCCGTCCAATGCCGGCCATCATCATGACTTGTGGCTAATACGACATAATTGTCAGGGCCTTCCGCATTTTTAAATTCCGGAATGATCTCGCCCCCACTGTACCAGGTAGCCCACAGTCGGCCGTTTTTAGACCGCTCCAGACCGGGGATGCCTTGCCAATGACGCGTTTCGCCGGCATACGCTGATCCGGGTGAGAGATTAACAGGCGGAGCCAGCAGGGCCTGGTTCTCAGCAGAATCGTGACTCGCAATTGCAAATTGGGAAAAACACACCTCAATTACCACAATGAAAATAAACTTCATTGCGGTGTACTTGACTATAAAATTGGTTGTGAAACGCATCCAGAAATCTCCTAAAAACTAATCTATCAAACGACTAAATTTTTTGCGGTACTCAAAAGGACTCATTCCTGTCTCTTGTTGAAAATAACGCGAGATATGATGTTCAACTAAAAAATCCATCATTGTTGCAATTCGCGAAATTGGCAAATCTGATTCTACAAGGAATTTTGAAATGAGTTCGATACGACATCGCTTAATTTCTTCGTGAACACTCCTTCCCAATATCTTTTTAAAACTACGCTCTAATTTTCTTCGATTTACGGAAACAGCATCGGCTACTTCATCAACTTGAATCATTTTTTTACGATTTTTCCTAATAAACCGAATAGCCTCTGCGATTTCATAATCATCTATGGCTAAGATATCCGTTGATTGCCTGATTGCAACACCACTAACTTCGACTAATATTTTCTCCGCTTTTACCTTATGGCCTGATATCATTTCATCCAGCAATTTCGCTGCTTCATATCCGGCTTTTTCTAAATTCACTGAAATACTCGATAAAGGAGGATTAGATAACTCGCACACCATATCATCATTATTAACACCAAGAACTGCTGCTTCATCTGGTACCCGAACACCAGCGGCTTTGCAAGCCTCAAGAATATGTCTGCCACGGTTATCATTACAAGCCATTAATCCTATCGGTTTTGGCGATGAGCCCAACCAGTCAATGAGATTGTCTTGTTGTTTCTGGTAGGTATTTTTTTTCTGTAAAAGACTTCCTTTATAATCATGAACACTGTAGCCGGCCTTAAGCACATGTTTTTCAAAAGAGACGAATCTTTCTTTAGACCAGGGCATCTCATTAAAACCACAATAGGCAAAGTTTTTAAATCCGCGATCAAGAAAATGATCTGCAGCGACCTTACCCATAGATTTAGAATCACCGACAATATTAGGATGATCTTCCAAATATTCTTTATGTCGAATGGAAACAATTGTAGGAATTCCCAGTTTCAAAAACTCTAAATTTCCCGACGAATCACGCATAACGATCCCATTTGCTCCCCAATCCCTCAAACTAGGTGAATTTTCACAAAATTGTCTGGGTTCGTTATAGAAAATCCATGGCCCCACCAAACGAGAATACCTCATGATACCACGGATGAGACCTCTTCCATAAGAGGTTGATGTTTCGATTAGTAATATGATCTTGCGATGACTTGTCATAATAATATCTTTGCTTTAATCGCTCATGTTTATAATCAGATAGCAGTTCATTCTGTATATGTGTAAATTGTTATACTACCATGTCAAAGCATAGATCTCCGCATTTTTCATTGTAATAGGTAATCGAATGGGACTCTTCGGAATCAAGAATCTCAATGGTAATGTATCCATTTTCTTTAGTAAAGCATTACATCTCAAATTCAGGAAATGTCCAATTCCGACTGAAGCATTACAATCCAGGACCGCGACCAGTCTACACACCCCATCACAACAGCACTACTTAACACACCATTTAATCATCTTTACAAAACGCCTAATAACCAAAATTTCCCTTACCCTAATTGTAACAAGTTCAATCCCTCAAAAAGGCCATTTTGCGACAATCTGACACCCTTTTGCGACAATACATTTTATTTTTAGTTCATCCTGCCTTACTCAAAAACTCAAACGTGAGTCTGGTCTAAAAAGCCCCAATGCAATCGTTTTAACGAAAACGACCTGCGTTATTGGCTTAATATTAAAGGTTTGCGGCAACCATTTTGCCATAAACCACCTTTTTGGAACGGACTCAAACTTCTTTATTTCAAAGGAGTTATATGGAATGACAAGG
>JAGGWF010000183.1 GCA_021157685.1 Planctomycetota bacterium
AGATATTGTGTCTGCCGGGAAGATGGGTGGTTACTTTTTCGCTGTAATTTTCAAAGATGATACTGAACTCACTGCCGCCTGAGTCCATACGATGCACTTTGGCATTGATGTCAACGGGACGGTCGATACCGTACCAGAGAATCCGTGTCGCCGGTTCGATGATCTCAGCGATGGTGTGGGCCGCATCCGATTCAGCGTTCAGAACCGCCAAGCCATGCGGTGGAAGATCGGTAAACAGCAGCATCTTGGCATCCAGATAGTTGTCTTCGGTTTTGTGATAGTCCAAGTGGTCGCCGGTTAAGTTTGTGAACACCGCCGCCGTAAAAGATACCCCCGCCAGGCGTTTTTGGCTCAAGGCATGACTGCTGGCCTCGATAACCATATAGCTTGCATCATTAAGGACCGTTTCCGAGGCAGTGCGTGCAATGGTAATCGCATCGGGCGTCGTTAGTGGTGCGGGGACAACTGTTTTGCCAGTATTGTATTCAATGGTGCCAATGAGTCCGCACTTTGCACCGGTGTGTTCGATAATCGAACGAGTCATATAGGCGACCGTCGTTTTGCCGTTTGTTCCGGTTACGGCCAGATTGGTCAGTTTGGAACTGGGATTCCCCATCGAGGCCTGAGCCAACAGACCCAACGCAGTAGCGGTGTCTTCGGCGATGATGCAGTCCGTACCCTCGACAGGTCGCTGCGTAACAATGTACGCCGCTCCGTTGGTAAAAGCTGTGTTGATGTAATCGTGTCCATCGACCTGCGTACCGAAAACCGCAACGAACACATCGCCAGGCTGAATCTTTCGGGAGTCGGCACATATTCGAAGCCCATCTGACTGTACCAATGCCAATAATTGTGTAAATGTCATACTGTGTCCGAACTATGGAAAATTGTTTTGAATACCTAATATGACAGCGCTACTTTGTTCGTAAGTCCTTATTTTGCGTTGGTCAGAAATTTGGCAAACAGCATTTTTAATACCGTAAAGCTGGTTTTCATTGAAAACCAGCGCTATCATACTAAGTATTCTATCGGCCATTCGAACAATACGCTACAGAAATGAAATCACTATTGTAGGAATGCTGAATGGTCAGTTTTTGACAGCCAGCCACAGGGTGACAACACCACCCGTTAAGGATGTTTTGCGGATCAATTTGAAACCCGCTCCGGCCAGTTCATTCGAAAAGTCAACTTCCGTATGCCAACCGCCGATGGATTGAGCCAGATAGCGCAGGGGTTCTTTGTCGCCAATAACCCATTTACCCAGTAACGGCATGATGCGATTGAGGTAGAAATTGTATGGAAATCGCAGGAGCGGATTGGCCGGAAGTGAAAACTCAAGAATGCAAAGTTTGCCTTTGAGTTTCAGGATCCGGTGAATCTCGCTTAGGGCGGCAGTGCGATTCGGGATATTCCGAATGCCAAAAGCACAGGTAACGATGTCAAAGCTCTCCATATCCAGACCGGTTTGGGCCGCGTCGGCCATCCTCCAGACAACATTTTTATTGTTCAACCACCGTTTGCCGCTGAAACGAATCTGCTTTTTCTGTGCCAAGTCAATCATCGACTCGCTGATATCGGCACCCGTTATGTTCTGTACGGGACTGTGCTTGAGAAAACTGTAAACAACATCACCTGTCCCCGTACACAAATCAAGAATTCGCTGATGAGGGTAAGGATAAACAGCCCTGACAAGTTTTTTTCGCCAAAGGTGGTCTATTCCCAGACTGAAGAGATGATTGCAGCGATCATATTCAGCCGCCATCGAAGTAAAATCAAATTTTGTATGAGCGGTAATCATTTTATCGGTAACAGAATGAGGATAACGACATCCCAGACGGCATGGGAGATGATGCAGGGCCACAGGTTTTTTTTCCATACAAAAAGCAGACCCCAAAAGCCGCCACAGACCGCCGAGGCGGCGATGAGCATAAGGTTGAACGAACCAACATGCACGAGAGCATAAACCGCTGCCGCAGTGATGAAGCCGATCAGCACACCATACTTTCTCGACAAACGCCACTGCACAAAACCCCGCCAGAAAATTTCCTCCGCCGGGGCGATCACCAGCACTAACAACAGCGCGATCCATACGGAATTCTTCCCTTCTCGAATCGAATAAATGGAATCGATCTGTGAGACGGAAAACGGCAGGATATGGATAGAAACAAAATACCCTATCCAGAAAACCAGGTATAAACACCCCGCCGCCAATAGGCCGGTTATCATGTGGACAGCCCTAAATTGGTACACGTCGCCGAGATTTTTTCGTTCAAGAAAAATCGATGCGATTGCCAGCAGACCCGTCGTTATCGGCATCATCAGCCAAAAAGGCACTGCGGCCTTTGTCGGTGGGCTGAACATCACAAAAAAACCGGCAAATGCCGCCAACAGCATCACACCCAACGCTCTCAAAACAGGCCTCCAAGAATCACAGAGGCAATCAAAAGCAACCCGAACGGCATATGGACCTGGGCAGTTTGGATGTCAAGCATAGCAATGATTTGCGGTTGATTGCATTCTGTGCGTAAAGCGGTTTTGATGATTCTTAACGACGGCGGAACGGTCAGCAGCGTCAGAAGCGACCATAAGGGCAATATCTTCAATGCGACCATCACCAGTACAGCAGCATAGGCCCCCGTGATCAGCGTCGTGTATTCATAGCGAGCCAGACGAAATCCCAACACCGTTGCGGAGGTCTTGATGCCCGCAGCGGTGTCATGGGTTATATCGCGGAGGTTGTTGGCCGAAAGAATCGCCGCAACCAGACAACCAACCGGCAGGGAAATCAGCAGTACGTGATGGTTATATGTACCGGTCAGGACATAAAAACTACCGATCACCATCAGCGGACCCATCAGGATAAAGACGAATAAATCACCCAAGCCGAGGTATTTGTAGGCCATTGGTGTGGCGGTATAAAAAAAACCACCGAGCAGACCTATCATACCCAATAGAAAGATTGGCCAGCCGAAGAAAAATATAAAAACAAGTCCGATACAGGCGGCAAGTGCAAAGCAAGCCAAGCCCACAATCAGGACTCTCACAGGATTGAGTAGATTTTCCACCAGCACACGGCTGGAGCCATAGGTTTCGGAACGATCTACGCCCTTTTTGTAATCAAAATACTCGCTGGCAAGATTAGTCCCTGCCTGAATCAACACGGATGCAATGAGAATCAGAGGAAATAGAAACCAGCGAGCAGACTCGTGCCAGTAGATCGCCAAAGCCGCCCCAAGAGCAACGGGAATAAAAGAAGCTGTGTAGGAAAACGGTCTAAAGGCCTGAATCCATGCTTTGATCGAATGAGGTGTTACACCCATTTTGCAATCCTTGTCTATTGATCATTCCAAATCATTTACCGCAACCACAAACGCTGCGGCCCGTTCGGCATAGTTTTTAAACATATCGTAGCTGGCGCAGGCCGGACTCATCAGAACCACATCACCGGAAGCGGCAAGTTCATATGACATCTGAACGGCCTGTTCCATTGAGTCCGCATATTTAATTGTACAATCCGAAGAAGTGGATTGAATCGCTTCGGCAATCTTCGGTGCGGTTTGGCCGATCAGCACCACCGCCTTTGCGCGATTGGTGATGCAGGTTCCCAACTCGGCAAAACTGATCTGTTTGTCATAGCCACCAGCGATGAGTACAATAAAAGGTGTCTGACCCCTTTTAGTTTCAAGGCCGTTTAAGGCGGCCATCGTACTGACGGGCGTTGTCGCCTTGGAGTCATCGTACCAGCGGACATCATTTGTTTCGGCAATCAACTGGCAACGATTCGGCAGTCCTTCAAACGACTGTATAGCTTCTTTGACCCGCTTCGGGTCAACATTAAAACAAGACACAATCGCCAACGCCGCCGCGAGATTGGAACGATTGACCCGTCCTGGCAATCGAAAAACTTCCGCGTATTCATCCGGCACATCGTCGGCATTGAAAGTCAGGCACTGTCGCCCGGAGTCATTGAGATGTTTTTGATACCAATCGCGAGTAATGGGGTCTTCGGCATTGAAAATCGACACAACCGGGATTTCCGTACTCATATTCTGGTATTGAAAAATGCCCTCTTTAACGCGGCAATAGGCCTCGAATGTGCCATGACGATCAAGATGATTCGCTGTCAGATTGGTAATCAAAGCGATATCGGGGGCGACCTGAATTTGGGCAAGCTGCTCCAATTGGAAATTGCTTATTTCCAGAACAGCCACATCATTATTTTTCATCTCATCTACAATGTCCAACAGCGGCTGGTGGCCGATATTACCACCAAGGAAGATATTGTCGTAGCCAACGCCCTCCTGACCGCAACCGGACTTCAACAGATGGGCCGTCAGCGAAGTGGTGGTGCTTTTGCCGTTGGCACCGGTAATACCGATGATGCGGGCCGGACACAGTTGAAAAAACAGTTCCATCTGTGATGTTACCAAACATCCAGCTTTGCGGGCTATTTCGACATATTTATTATCCAGAGGGACCGCCGGATTGACAATCAAGATATCGGTCTGGCGGAAGTCGTCCTCACGATGTTCTTCAAGACAGAAGCTGATGTCATATTCTTTCAGCTTTCCGAGAGAATCGGCAAGTTCCGTTTCGTTGGCCAGATCGGTTACACATATCTCTGCACCCGCCTTGGCGGCAAAAAGGGCCGAATCAAGGCCACCGCCGAAACGACCCAACCCCATAACCAAAACCCGTTTATTCTGAAAAGAATCGCGATTCATATTTCTTTACAAACCCTAAAACGCAATCGGTCGGCTCGCGCCGACACGCTGTTGTTTACACACTAATGAGTAAACTCCTACGACCGCAATTATTCTTGTGCATTCGCCAGTTGCAGCTTGGCGTCGATCGTGGCTTGTTCAATGCACTTTTCCCAATTGTCGCCGAATGGCTCTTTGTATTCCGGTCTGTCAAAGGCATATATGATTGACCGGGAAGCATTGACCAGCGCCCCGAGACCATCTTCATTACAAAATCGCAAGCAATCCGCCGCCGTTGCACCCTGTGAGCCGAATCCCGGTACGAGAAACCAACACTTCGGATATTTCTGCCGCAAGGCCGTTGTGGCTTCCGGGCTGGTTCCGCCAACAACCATACCGATATTGCTGTAGCCGCAGTCGCCAATGCGCTCGTCCTGATTGGCTATTTCGCCAACGGCTTCGGCGAGCTTTTCGTACATTTTTACACCGGACGCATCTTCAAAGTCCTGAATCGCAGCTGCGCTGGAATTGCTGGCACGAACCCAAACAAAAACGCCCTTGCCTTGCTCATTTGCAATATCCGCAAAGGGAAGAATCCCATCGGTACCAGAAAAACCGTTCACGGTAATCGCGTCCGGCACAATCGTTCCTTCCATATCCACAAATTCAGGATTTTGCAAGTGTGCCTCAGCATAAGCCGTCGCGGTATGGCCAATATCGCCGCGTTTAACATCGCCGATCACCTCCAAACCCAGCGCTTCGGCCTCAGAGACCAATGCGTAATAAATCTCTAAGCCCTCCCACAGATACCGCTCAAAATAGGCGATATTGATTTTAACAGCCGGCACCAAAGGCGCTACGACCTTTAAGGTCCGGGTACAAAAATCAAAAACCGCATCCACAGACGCCCCAATGTCGGTTTCGTCATTCATGCGCGGATCTGTCCGGATCTGCTCTGGCAGCCGGCCATACACAGGGTCCAGCCCAACGACCAGCGGGGTACTCTTGGTTTTCACTGCTTCCGATAAACGATCTGCAAAATGATTGGCCACACTATTTCCCTTCGAGAAATCAATTCCTATTAAAATATTCTGTCAACATATTAGAATAGACACTATAATCAGGATGCTTTTTCAGGGCAAGCAGTAAATTGAGCATCTGTTATGAAAAATACAAAATCTAAACAAAAAAAGACGTCGCCCAGTGAGGGGTTCTGGCTTTGGGGCCTTAGCGCCATTGCCATGGGTGTTTTAGGGGGTATTGGCATATTATTCTGGTACACGCCAAGGGCTTACAAACCCGTAGAACCCGAGAATCCCGAACAGGTAAGCATCTATCTGACGCATGAACTCGGACCAGAATTTTTTAACCAAATACAGCGCAATGAACCCTTTGAACTCATCATATCGCAGGCGGGTCTCAATGACATCACCAGCCAATGGGACTGGCCGCAGCAGTTCGGAGACATGTCAGTTTCCGACCCCTATGTCACCTTTTCGAATCAATCAATTCTTCTCATGGGAACTTTGACATACAAAGGGGTTTCCTCTGTTGTTTCAATCACCGCATTTCCGGCAATGAATCCCGACGGAACAATAAGCATGAATATCCAGTCGGTTCGTTTGGGCATGGTACCGGTTACAACGCTCATTACTAAATTGGCCCAAAAAGCTTTTGATGATAACCGAAACTGCTTTGAGGAAGACCCCAAAGCAGCAGAGAATGTCCAAGCGATCATTCACAATGAACCCTTTGACCCAATACTCTGGTTTCCTGATTACTGGGTACGAATTTCTAACTTCTCCATCGAACAGTGCGCCTTGAAGCTTACACTCTTGCCTGAAGAGGGTTAGCCTCTCGTCGGGATGCTTCTGTAAACACCATTCGTTATCGGACATATCTTTCAATATCAAAATTATTATTGATTTCCATTTCAGCTCCGCTTTATTTGCGATTGCTTTTTATCGGTCTGTTGATTCAGTCCTCAACGACACTATCCTATTAAGTCGATATTCTGCAGGATAAGCTTATTGCTAATTATAATAAGGAAAGTCGCTATGTCATTACGCGAAAGAATCCTGATCGTTTTATTGGCTATGCTCTGCTGTTACGGGGGTGTGGAGTTTTTTGTATTAAAGCAAGTCATTGCTCCTGAACTGGAAAAACAGGAACGGCAACAGGCCAAAGAAAACATGCGCCGATGCACAGACGCAATTGGAA
>JAGGWF010000145.1 GCA_021157685.1 Planctomycetota bacterium
CCTTTTGACCCATTCGGTGTATGACCGTTCGGTATGGATGGAATAATGCCGCCGTCGCATGACCATATTCAGCTCGTCCA
The DNA here is from genome assembly GCA_021157685.1 of Planctomycetota bacterium. Taxonomy (GTDB): domain Bacteria; phylum Planctomycetota; class Phycisphaerae; order Sedimentisphaerales; family Anaerohalosphaeraceae; genus 4572-13. The sequence continues at coordinate 81 of JAGGWF010000145.1, forward strand.
ACAGTTTTGGCTGGTTTTTTATTGACATTTTCTTTCCCTGCAAACTACAGTGACTGGATATTTGATATTCAGACAAGGCAATAAATATTATCACAAAGGTTCTTAAATATCAACTTATCAGGTCAATATTGCCTGATAATAATAATGTTATGTGATTTCCATAAGCGAGTAATGTCGTAATAAAGGATATTAAACAACCATCGTGGACAATGAAATATAATCCTCCAATAAAGTATTAAAGCCACGATTCTAATAAGCCAATGAAAGAAACATTTATCAAAGATTCTCTCAATATCTTCTTCCCTCAGTTGCCTGCTTGGTCTAGCTTTATTATAACCATCTGCGTCATACTTGTTTTGGCGGCGGTTGGAATGTTTATAGCCCAATACTTCACCGCTTCCCGCAAGTTTAAAAGCATCCTCTTGTCCGAACTCAAAGGACTCTACCCCACCCCATCCAACTGGCCCGAGAACGAGTTCAGTATTGATGATATCTTGCGAGAAAAGTTCCCGACACTCGAAGCAGCCGTAACCGAGTTTTCCGATGTTCTCCCATTTTTCGCCAAAACATACTTTCTGAAGGCATGGATTAAATATTATGCTGAGTACGGTGAGGAATATGGTCAAAGCTACCACCAATACATGCCACTGTCGTGTCCTGAAGTTATTAATTATGGAGTTAAGAGTAGTTTTGACACAACTAAAACTTACAAAAGCGACTTTAAGAAACATCTTGACCACCTTCTAAGTTTTGCTAAAATAATATAAAAACATAACAAAAACATACACTTGACCGGGAACCGCCGCCCGTTTTTTCTTTAAGTCCCCGGCCCGGCAAGTGATGTTAAGCGTTAGCAAGATAGCAAAGGAGTTGAGGCACAAATGGCCAATGATCCACTTGTATGTTTGCAATGTTCCGCGAGATCGTGCGAGAGTTCACAATTGGAAGAACTCGGTATTTGCGAATACGGCGTTGCATACTATCGAACTGGTGCAGGGATTGAGAAGAAAGAGTCGTTAGTACCCCTTAGATTAGTGTCAACAAATCTGCGGCACGAATTGCATCGGTATCTGGCGGTTATAGTGCAAGAGGTAAACAAGTTAGATCGCCATATTTCCAAAGAGCGAATAGACCCCAGCAGGCCACTAGACAGAATCCTCGGTAGTACCGTGATCATTGATCACTTCGTGCAGATGCTTACCGGTGTTAATGAGTTGCATGCAGTAACCGGGGGAACTCCAGAAGAAGCGCTCCACTTAGAAAATATTTTGGAGAAATACTTCTCAATACATTCAATCGTTCGTAATGAGCGGCGGGCGAAGGATTTGACGTCAGATTTTGGTGGGACAGCAAAGGTCATGGTACTCGCAAATCGAGATGTTCTTGAGTATGTGATTTCTGTGTTGATAGACAACGTCTGGAAATACGCGACATCCGGTACCGCAGTACGCGTAAGAGTGATACTGTCAGGCACTGGTAGTGCAGACATCGTGTTTCAGAACAGTTCGAAACCTATTCCGCCCGGTCTAGACATTTTTAGCCAAGGCACCCAGGCTGACTTGGAGTCTGATGGTTTTGGATATGGATTGTATTGGGCTAGAATTTTGTTTGATTACTACAATTTTAATAGAGACCTGCAAGACGGTGGGTTGGAATTGGATCACGTTCAGAGTGTACATGAAAGAGGATTGGCCATGCAGACCTTCACAATCCGCAATATCTCACTAGCTTAGGATAGCAGGAATGAAAGAACCATTGCAACAAAAGCTTGGGCGGTTTCTGATTCGGCGTAGCCGATTGCGGATTTGTATCGTCGATGACGAGGAAGCCTGTTTTCCGCCATTGATGCTAGAGGTGGCCGAGTCAGCGGGATATACCGATATTGAGCGGTTGGGGATCGTAGACAACAAGACACTAAAGCGCTTTTTGGCGGACCCACCTGACATATTTATACTGGATATTAAAGGTGTAGTGACGCCTGACGTTGCAAAATCCGGTTTTGACTTGGCAAAGTTGCTTCATGAGGAAACAGCGGCGTTTATTGTGATTACGTCGGCTCACAAGTTTCATCTCAAAGACTATCATAAGTCATATGACTATGTCCTAAATGAGAAAATGATGACCGCCGTAGAATTCATTGGTGAGATTGCAATAATTGTAGACAAGTACCTCTCTACGAAGGTGCGATGCTATCAGAAACTTGTGCTAAAGGCTGGGTTCAAACTTGGTAAGCGGGCTGTGCTACCAACAGGGGATTAGTAGGCGTAAACTTGCTAACCAGTCGCTTGAGTGGACGCGAAGAACGTTAGCGGCCTTGCGGGTAAGTTCTTAGGCGCGCCACTCAGCTCAAACGTTATGCCATCAGTTTGGTCGTCTTTCAAGGATATTTACGTAGTCACGCTGTACATTAATAAGCCTTTTTGAGACTTCATCGTTACCTATATCCGCCAATATTACACAGGTTAAAATGGCTGCGATAGTATTTGGGTGCGGCTCTTTTAGGGTGCAGATAGAACCCTTATAAATCAACGCTTTAACCGATTTCTTTCAACCGAAAATCGTACTTTTTTACGACTTATACCTTGCCATAGATTATATGTCGATATTTTAGTGCGTTTGAGATGAAAATCATCTAAGCTAAAATATTTTTTTGACAACATAATTTTTTGCTGGACATTCAGTCCATTTTCCTATATAGGATAATTATAGAAAAATGGGAGGAGATGTCATGAATGCAATAAAAAGTCATTTTCAATCTTGCGGTCAAGAGTTTACTCAAGAAGAATTATCACTGATACAAGAAATTGTTGAGAATTGTTCC